>SHZL01000083.1 GCA_009692275.1 Lysobacterales bacterium
GGATCAGGGTGGGATGATTGACATCGAAGTATTGAAGGCCGGACATTTGGTTGCGCATGGAAGAAAATAATTCTAAATTGAAGAGTTTGGTCGTTGGCATCGATGCTTCCAACATTCGCGACGGTGGTGGTGTGACCCATTTGGTTGAGCTGCTCCGGGTTGCGGATCCAAGTTTGCACGATTTTGACCGAGTAGCGGTTTGGGCTTCGAAAATGACTCTGGCGCGTATCGAGGATCGTCCCTGGCTCCTGAAACGAAGCGATCCGGTATTGGAAGGGCATTATTTGCGCCGTGCGATGTGGCAATACAGTCGCTTGGGTCAATTGGCAAAATCGGAGGGATGCACTGTATTGTTCGTGCCCGGAGGATCGTTTATCACCGATTTTCGGCCCATCGTGACGATGAGCCGGAACATGCTGCCGTTCGAGCCTTTGGAAGCGGTGCGTTTTGGACGCATGAGTCCGATTCGCTTGAAGATGGGACTGCTGAGATGTGCACAGGAGCGTTCATTTCGACGTGCGGACGGCTTGATTTTCCTGACTCAATACGCTAAAGCAGTTATTTCAAAAGCATTGGGCGGGGCTTTCGGTGCAACAGCCTTGATTCCTCATGGGATTGGACCGCGATTTCTTCAAGCGCCGCGTCCCCAAAGGCTCCTTGCAGCCTGTTCCATGGAGAATCCTTTTCGGGTGTTATATGTCTCGATATTGATGCCTTACAAGCACCAGACGGAGGTGGCGCGCGCCGCAAGCCAACTTCGGGCGGAGGGGTTTCCAATTGAAATGAGATTCATTGGCGCGCCGTGGGGGGATTATGGTCGCGAGTTCAGAGTTTTGTTGGCCAGATTGGATCCGAAGCGTGAATTTTTGCTCTGGTCAGGGGCTGAGCCTTTCGACGCGGTGCATGGTTTTTATCAAAACGCCGATGTATTCGTGTTTGCGTCGAGCTGTGAGAATCTGCCAAATATCTTGATCGAAGCCATGGCCTCAGGATTACCTATTGCTTGTTCCAACAAGGGGCCGATGCCAGAAGTGTTGGGCGAAGCTGGTGTGTATTTTAATCCTGAACAACCAGCGGACATTGCCCGCGCATTGCGCAAGTTGATTGAGTCGCCGCAATTGCGGATGGACATTGCGCAGGCTATTTATGCACGTGCCCAGCAATATTCGTGGAAACGCTGTGCGGATGAGACGTTTCGATTTTTAGGTGGAATAGTGAGGAAACATCAAGGCTCACAATGTGTGGAATCATAGGCCTTTCAGCGAGAAACCTTGATGGGTTAGCTGCTGCCAACGATTTGTTGGCACACCGTGGGCCGGATGATTTTGGTGTGTTTACTGATCATGCAGCAGGCGTTGGACTTGGCCACCGCCGACTTTCCATCGTTGACCTTTCACCGAGCGGTCATCAACCCATGCTCAGCGTGGATGGAAGGGTAGTGTTGGTGTACAATGGTGAGATTTATAACTACCGAGAGTTGCATGCCGAACTCGAAAAGAGGGGTGTCATCTTTCGAGGGTGCTCGGATACCGAGGTGTTGCTGAATCTGTATTTGGCCGAAGGCGAGGGGATGCTGTCGCGCCTCAACGGTATATTTGCTTTTGCGCTATGGGATAGCCGAAAACAGGCGCTGTTGGTTGCTCGTGATGCGCTTGGGGTCAAGCCGCTTTACTATGTGGCACTGGATGGTCATTTTGCTTTTGCCAGTGAGATTAAGGCGCTGTTGAAGTTGGTGCCTGAAGCTCGCGAACTGGATATCGCGTCATTGCACCGTTACTTGAGTTTATTATGGTGTCCGGGTGCGGGTACGCCACTTAAAGCGGTACGCAAGTTAGCTCCCGGTGAGGCAATGTGGGTACGGGCGTGGAAGATCGAGCGGCGTTGGACTTGGTATCAATTGCCTGCTTTTAGGGGGGCATCTGCAGATTTAGATGAAAAATCTGCGTTGGCAGGTACAGCATCGCATCTTCGGCAAGCGGTACAGCGGCAGATGGTGGCGGATGTGCCAGTGGGCGCATTTCTTTCCGGTGGGCTTGATTCAAGCGCCATCGTAGCTTTTGCCCGAGAAATTAATCCGGAGATTTATTGCTTCACGATTGAATCGGTGGGTGGTCAGGAAGCAGGCGAGACTGACGATTTGCCCTATGCGCGGCGGGTGGCCAGTCATTTGGGTGTTCCGCTTGAGGTTGTGCGCATCGAAGCCGCCCGAATGGTGAATGACTTGGAGTGGATGGTGGCGCAAATGGATGAGCCGCTGGCCGATCCCGCATCCCTGAATGTATTCTACATCAGCCAACTGGCCCGGCAGCATGGCATAAAGGTGTTACTATCCGGGGCGGGCGGGGATGATTTGTTCACTGGGTATCGGCGGCATCGGGCGGTGCAGGCCGAACGGTACTGGAACTGGCTGCCACGATTGGCGCGCACGGGCCTAGGGTGCCTCACTGGAAGATTGGATCAGCGAAGTGCGATAGGACGCAGATTACGTAAGCTCTTCAACGGTGCCGCATTGGAGGGCGATGCACGACTGGTGAACTATTTCATTTGGGCCGGACGCGACGACCTGCTGCCCCTCTATACCCCGGGCTTCCGCGCCGCCATGAGTGATGCCGCCGCTGGAGCACCCATGCTGGAATTTCTGGCCGAAATGCCTTCATCAGTTGAACCGCTCGACCGAATGCTGGCCCTGGAGCAACGCTTCTTCCTGGCCGATCACAACCTGATCTACACAGACAAAATGTCCATGGCGGCGGGGGTGGAGGTGCGGGTGCCGTTTCTGGACATGGATTTGGTGGAGTTCGCCCAGCGGATTCCCTTACGATTCAAGCAGCGCGGGCAGGAGGGTAAATGGGTGCTGAAGAAGGCTATGGAACCTTATCTACCCAAGGAAGTGATTTATCGTCCAAAGACCGGCTTCGGGGCACCGTTGCGGCGTTGGATGCGCTTTGAGTTGCGCGAGTTGTTAGGCGACTTGTTGTCGGTGGAAAGTCTAAAACGCCGTGGCTTGTTTGAGCCCGCTGCCGTGCAGCGCCTGATTACTGCCAACGACAGTGGCAAGGCGGATGCGAGTTATACATTGCTGTCGTTGCTGTGTATTGAAATCTGGTGCCGGATCTACTTGGATCGAAATGAGAAACGAACAACATAATGAATCACAAGAAACAAGAGGTCCACGACTTCTGGAACGAGGCCTCCTGCGGCGAGGATCTTTACCTTGCTGCTGCTGACAGAAAGGGCTACGAGGCTCAAGCCGAGGCGCGTTACCGTCTTGAACCGTACATTTTCGACTTTGCCGATTTCGCGTCGGCGCGCGGCCAGAAGGTGTTGGAGATCGGCGTTGGCCTTGGCGCCGACCATCAGCGCTTCGCCGAGGCCGGTGCGGACCTGTACGGCATCGATCTCACAGAACGGGCCGTGGAACATACCCGTCAGCGCCTTGCGGCCTTTGGCTTATCTTCTCATCTATCGATTGGAGACGCGGAAAGACTGGACTTCCCCGATGAGAGCTTTGATCGGATCTATTCCTGGGGCGTGCTGCACCACAGCCCCGATACACAGAAAGCCATCAGCGAGGTGCATCGGGTATTGAAACGCGGGGGGGGGCACGAATCATGATCTACCACAAGTGGAGCATGGTCGGACTGATGCTCTGGCTGCGCTATGCGCTACTGGCGGGCAAGCCCTGGCGGAGTCTGCGAAGTATTTATGCAGAGCATCTCGAAAGCCCGGGGACAAAGGCCTACTCGATGGAGGAGGCGCGACGGCTGTTTGCCGCGTTCAGCGAGGTGAATATCAGGACGGTACTGACCCACGGTGATCTGCTCAAATCGGGTGCTGGGCAACGCCATCAGGGTGTGTTATTGAGTCTGGCCCGCCAGATCTGGCCGCAGAGGTTGATCCAGCGGTTTTTTCCCAGCGCTGGACTTTTCATGTTGATCGAAGCGAGACAATAGCATGAAGCAAATTCTCCAGAGCCTGAAGACCGGCGACGTGCAGCTCGCCGAAGTGCCCTGTCCGCGAGCCGGTCGGGGCCAGTTACTGATTCGTTCCTCCCGCACATTGGTTTCGGCTGGCACCGAGCGCATGTTGGTTGAGTTTGGCAAGGCAGGCTGGATTGACAAGGCGCGCCAGCAGCCGGATAAGGTGCGCATGGTGATTGAGAAGGTCCGCACGGATGGTCTGATGCCGACTATGGAGGCGGTGCTCAACAAGCTCGATCAACCTTTGGCACTTGGTTACTGCAATGTCGGGGTGGTCAAGGAGGTTGGTTCCGGCGCGGCTGGGTTCACGGTCGGTGATCGCGTGGCATCTAATGGCAAGCATGCCGAGGTGGTGAGTTGTCCGGTGAATCTCTGTGCCAAAGTACCGGATAAGGTCTCGGACGAAGAGGCCGCATTCACCGTGGTCGCAGGTGTCGCATTGCAAGGTGTTCGGCTGGTACGGCCGACGTTGGGTGAATCCGTGGTGGTGACAGGGCTTGGCTTGATCGGTCTGATGACGGTGCAACTGTTGCGTGCACATGGCTGCCGTGTGCTGGGGATTGATTTTGATGCTGACAAGCTGGCGCTGGCTCGCCGGTTCGGTGCGGAGACCGTCAATCTTGCCGCTGGCGAAGACCCAGTTTCGGCTGCGCAGGTTTTCTCCCGTGGCCGCGGTGTTGATGCCGTACTCATCACCGCATCGACCAAGAGCAGTGCGCCAGTGCATCACGCAGCACTGATGTGCCGCAAACGCGGACGAATTGTGCTGGTGGGAGTGACCGGCCTCGAGCTGTCTCGCGATGATTTTTATGAGAAAGAGCTGACCTTTCAAGTGTCGTGCTCTTACGGGCCGGGGCGGTACGACCCGAATTACGAGGAGAAGGGCAACGATTATCCGGTGGGTTTCGTGCGTTGGACTGAACAACGCAACTTCGAGGCGGTGCTGGATATGTTGGCGGATGGGCGGCTGGATTTAAAGCCGTTGATTTCGCACCGGTTCAACATCGACGAGGCCGGGAAGGCTTACGAATTGCTCGCGGGGGAAGCGCCTTCGCTGGGCATCCTTTTGCAGTATCCGACGGTTGAGGAGAAGCCGGATGAAATTGTGCGCCGGCAAACCGTGAGCCTCAGTCCGCCCTCTGACGTCACTTCAGATGCGGCCAAAAGAGCGGATGCGGCGACGGTGGCATTTGTGGGAGCTGGGAATTACGCCACGTCGGTACTCATTCCGGCCTTCAAGGAAGCAGGGGCGCGACTCAAGTTGGTGGTTTCCAAAAGCGGCGTGAGCGGGGTGCATGCCGGGCGCAAATTCGGATTTGAAGAAGCCACCACAGACATCAATAGCGTCTTGACTCAGTCGCAGGTGAACACCGTCGTCATTGCCACTCGCCACGACAGTCACGCGCGATTGGTTTGTCAGGCGTTGGGCGCGGGCAAGCACGTGTTCGTGGAAAAACCACTGGCATTAAATCTAGCCGGGCTTGCGGAGGTCGAGACGGCGCATGCAGCCGCTGGGAAACGGCTGCTGATGGTAGGGTTCAACCGGCGCTTCGCCCCGCAGGTGCAAAAGTTGAAATCACTCCTTGAAGGCGTGAGAGGGCCGAAGTCTTTTGTGATGACGGTAAACGCGGGGGCGATTCCGGCCGGGCATTGGACGCAAGACCGCGAGGTGGGTGGCGGACGCATCATCGGCGAAGCTTGCCACTTCATTGACCTGTTGCGTTTCCTTGCTGGCACGCCGATCGAGCAGCACACGGCCATGACGCTGGCCGCCGCTACTGGAGATACAGCGACGATCAATCTTCGATTTGCTGACGGCTCGTTTGGGACGATCCACTACTTCGCCAACGGCAGTAAATCGTTTCCGAAGGAGCGGCTGGAAGTGTTTGCTGCCAGCCGTGTGCTGCAGCTCGACAACTTTCGCCGCCTCACGGGCTTCGGCTGGCCGGGATTCAGCAAGATGAACCTGTGGCGCCAGAATAAGGGGCAGAGGGAGTGCGCGAAGGCATTTGTGGAAGCGGTCCGCAATGGAGGCTCCGCGCCAATTGCTTTCGATGAGTTGATGGAAGTTAGCCGGGTGACGATTGAAATCGCTGAAGGATTGTCCCGATGAACGACCGGCAAGGACCGCTAATCGACATCATCGCCGGGGCCCGGCCCAACTTCATGAAAATCGCGCCGATCATCCGGGCGATCGAGGCGCGACAAGCCGGGGGTAGCCGTCTGCGATACAGGCTCGTTCATACTGGGCAGCACTACGACGAACGAATGTCGGGAGACTTCTTTGTCCAGCTCGGCATACCGAAGCCGAACGTAAACCTCGAGGTCGGTTCGGGAACGCAGGCCGAACAGACGGCGTCGATCATGACGCGCTACGAGAAGCTATTGCTGGCCGAACTCAGCCAGCTCTGCTTGGTCGTGGGCGATGTCACTTCCACGATGGCCTGCGCGATCACGGCCCAGAAACTGTGCGTGCCGGTGGCTCATGTGGAGGCTGGCATCCGTTCTGGCGATTGGACCATGCCGGAAGAAATTAACCGCATGGTGACGGATTCAATCACCAACTGGTTCTTCACGACCAGTGAGAACGCGAACGCGAATCTACGCCGATCGGGAGTGTCGGCCGACCGGATTTTTTTTGTCGGCAACACGATGATTGATACGCTTCTGGCCAATTTGGATCGGCTGCGCCCGCCGGATTTCTGGGCCACGCTGAAGCTGGAGCCGAACCGGTATTTTGTGATGACGTTGCATCGTCCAGCCAACGTGGATGTGAACGGGCATTTTGCGGACCTCCTCGCAGCCATCGGAGAAGGCACCCGCCATTATCCAGTGGTCTTTCCAGTTCATCCGCGCACGAGCAAGACGTTGCAAGTGATTGTTGATTTTCCAGCCAACTTGCACTTGGTGGAGCCGCAGCCTTATTTGGAATTCAACTATCTGGTGAAGCACGCGAAGGCCGTGATCACCGATTCCGGAGGCATCACCGAAGAGTCCACGGTTATGGGTGTTCCGTGCTTCACCCTGCGCGATAGTACTGAGCGGCCAGAGACTGTGTCGGTAGGCACCAACGAGTTGATTGGTACCAATCCGAAAAACCTCAAGCCGCACCTTGACCGGCTGTTCGCTGGCCAATGGAAAAAGGGAAGCATTCCCGAGAAGTGGGATGGCCGTACCGGCGAGAGAATCGCGGCAATACTCGAGAGGATTCTTTGAGCCTTCCACACCGGGCGGCGTTGTATTTCCACACGCTGCGCCATCTCAAGCCAGTTCAGTTCTATGGCCGCCTCGCTCATTGGCTGTATCGGCCGCCACCTGATCTGCGCTCCGCCCCGCCTGCCCGGAAAGTGTCGGGTTGTTGGCAATCACCGGCCGCGGGCAGAGCGTCCATGTTGTCTCCAACTCGTTTTAGATTCCTCAACGAGGAACACGAGCTGGGGAACGCGAGTGATTGGAACTCACCCGAACATCCGAAGCTTTGGACCTACAATCTGCATTACTTCGATGATCTGAACGCCGAGAATGCAGAGGCGCGCCGAGGGTGGCATGAAACTCTGCTGACGCGTTGGGTGGCGGAAAATCTCCCGGGGAAAGGCAATGGTTGGGAGCCGTACCCAGTTTCTCGGCGAATCGTGAATTGGATCAAATGGGACTTTGCCGGCGGTGTGTTGAGTGAGTCTTTGCAGCACAGTTTAGCGGTGCAGTCGCGGTGGCTGGAGCGCCGAATCGAGTGGCACTTGTTAGGGAACCATCTTTTCTCCAACGCCAAGGCGTTGGTTTTCGCAGGGCTTTATTTTCACGGCGCGGAGGCGGAACGCTGGCTGGAGCGCGGGTTCCGCATTTTGGCGCGCGAGCTGCCGGAACAGGTGCTGGCGGACGGGGGGCACTTTGAGCGGAGCACGATGTACCATGCACTGGCCGTTGAGGATCTGTTGGATCTAATCAACGTAACGGCCACCTATCACGGCGCCGTGCCGGAACGTTGGCGAGCGCTGGTGGCGACCTGGCCAGAAGTGGCATCGCGGATGCGGAAGTGGTTGATGACGATGTGCCATCCGGATGGTGAGATTTCTTTTTTCAATGATGCTGCACTGGGGATTGCTCCAGAATTCAAATCTTTGAATGATTATGCGGCGGCACTTGATATGCCACTGGATACTGAGGGTCTGACGCGGTTGGTTGCGCTCACTGCGACAGGGTATGCACGGCTGGAGTCCGGGCCAGCGGTGTTACTCGCCGATATAGGAGAAATCGGCCCAAGTTACTTGCCGGGCCACGCTCATGCTGACACCCTTAGTTTTGAACTGTCGGTGCAGGGGCGAAGGGTATTCGTGAACGGAGGAACATCAACTTATACGGCAGGGGCTGAGCGTTTGCGTCAGCGTGGAACGGCTGCGCACAACACTGTGATTGTGGATGGGCAAAATTCATCCGAGGTGTGGGGCAGCTTCAGGGTAGCACGGCGTGCGCGTCCGCTAGACGTGCGTTGTGGCGAAAAGTTAGATTCACTTTGGCTTGAAGCCGGACACGATGGTTACCGGCGCTTGATCGGCTGCGTCACGCACCGTAGGCGATGGGTATTGAGCGGAAATGCGCTTGAGATCCTTGACGCGTTGGAAGGTCAATCGCAAAGAGCTATGGCTTGTTTTCATTTACACCCTGACTTTGAGGTTGTGTCGGAGACAAATGGTCTCAAAATCACGAATGGTGATGGTCTGGCCCTGAATTTTTCGGCCAGCCAAGGCATGCCACAACTAATCCCAAGCACTTGGCATTCCCAATTTGGGGAGTCAACGGCCAGCACGACTATTCAATTGCCGCTACTCGGATCAGAAACTCGCATTTCGATCACTTGGTGCTGAGCCGACTTGCCAAAAATGCGGATACTTATACTTAGTTTTTACTATCCCCCAGACCTGTCTGCAGGTTCCTTCAGGGTCAAGGCATTGGTGGATGCTTTACAAATTGAAGGTGGCAAGGCATTGCAAATTGATGTGATTACCACCATGCCGAATCGGTACCGGTCACATTTAGCGGACGCAGCAGAATATGAAGAGCATGACGGTGTCAAAATACGCCGCATTGTCCTGCCTGCACACCAAAGCGGTATGCTAGACCAGGCAAGGGCTTTTGCAATATTTGCCCTCGGCGTTTGGGGTGCGACCCAAGGCAAGCGTTGGGAAATAGTATTTGCCACGTCGTCCAGACTGATGACCGCTGCAATGAGTGTACAGATTGCCAGGCGTGCTCGAGCGCCACTGTACTTAGATATTCGAGATCTGTTCACGGATACGATGGGAGATCTGCTGGCGGATAGCGCCCTGAAAGTTTTTTTGCCCGCTTTCGGCTGGCTTGAAAAAAGAAGTTTGAATGCAGCGCAGAGGGTGAACATGGTGTCCGCGGGCTTTTTGCCACATGCCAAGGTGCTGGCACCGAAACAAAGCTTCCGGACTTTCACGAATGGTATTGACGACGATTTTTTGGCGCTGGATTTCAGCAAGCCGGAAACGCAGCAGCAAGATCTGCCGTTGGTAGTGTACGCGGGCAACATGGGTGAAGGGCAAGGTTTGCACAGAGTGATTCCTGACGCTGCACGTAGATTGGTGGGCAAAGCCCGTTTTCGACTCATTGGTGATGGGGGGTGCCGCGCGCAACTGGAAAATGCCTTGGCGGACGCCAAGGTGGGCAACGTGGAAATATGCGACGCTGTCCAAAGGGTGGCATTGTTTGAACACTACAGGCAGGCAGATATTTTATTTCTGCACCTGAACGATCATCCAGCGTTTCAAAAAGTGCTGCCATCAAAGATTTTTGAGTACGCAGCTACAGGTAAACCAATCTTGGCTGGGGTCGCGGGCTATCCGGCCGAGTTTCTTAGAGATCGGGTGCCGGGCTGCGAAGTATTCGAACCTTGTGACGCTGTGGCCA
>SHZL01000084.1 GCA_009692275.1 Lysobacterales bacterium
TGCAAACCGAAGGCTCGATCCGCGGATGCATGCTGGAATCGCTGCAGAAAGAGCAACTCTTTCAGCTCAAACGCAAGGGATTTTCCGATAGCCGCAGTGCCACCCTGCTGGTCGAGAAGGAAGAGAAAGTCCGTCAGCACCGTCATCGTCTCGGCATTTTCCCGGTGTACAAGCGCGTCGACACCTGTGCGGCCGAATTCGCCACTGCGACCGCCTACCTGTATTCCACCTACGAGGACGAATGCGAGGCGGAGCCCAGCGAACGTGAAAAGATCATGGTTCTGGGTGGCGGACCCAACCGCATCGGGCAGGGTATTGAATTCGATTATTGCTGCGTGCATGCCGCCCTTGCGTTGCGCGAAGACGGCTATGAAACCATCATGGTCAACTGCAATCCGGAGACCGTGTCCACCGACTTTGATACGTCTGACCGCCTGTATTTCGAACCCCTGACGCTCGAGGACGTGCTTGAAATTGTGCGCAAGGAACAGCCGACGGGGGTTATCGTGCAATTCGGCGGGCAAACCCCGCTGAAGTTGGCGCGTGCCCTGGAAGCAGCAGGCGTGCCCATTATCGGCACCTCGCCTGATTCCATTGACCTTGCCGAGGACCGCTCGCGTTTTCAGCAATTGCTGCAACGCATCAAGTTGCGCCAACCGCCCAACCGGACCGCTTCGAGCACAGCAGAAGCCGTGCTCAGGGCAGCTGAAATTGGTTACCCGCTGGTCGTCCGGCCTTCCTACGTGCTGGGCGGCAGGGCGATGGACATCGTCCACAGTGAAGAGGAACTGAATCGCTACATGCAGGTTGCGATGCAGGTGTCCAATGATTCTCCGGTGTTGCTGGACCGCTTCCTGGACCACGCCAAGGAAATTGACGTCGATGCCATTTGCGACGGCGAGGATGTGCTCATAGGCGGCATCATGGAGCACATTGAGCAGGCCGGCGTGCATTCCGGCGACTCCGCCTGTTCCATTCCCCCGTATTCACTTTCCCTGGTGGTGCAGGATGAACTGCGCCGCCAGATGCGCCTGATGGCCTTTGAGCTCGGCGTAATCGGTTTGATGAACGCGCAGTTTGCTATTCGCGGAGACGAGGTCTACGTACTGGAAGTCAATCCCAGGGCGTCGCGCACGGTGCCTTTTGTGTCCAAGGCGACCGGGGTTCCCCTCGCTGCCATTGCCGCGAAGGTAATGGCGGGTAAATCACTTAAAAAACAAAACTATCTGAAGGAAATCATACCTAATTTCTTCGCCATCAAGGAAGCCGTTTTTCCGTTCATGAAGTTTCCGGGCGTAGATCCCATTCTCGGTCCGGAGATGCGCTCCACCGGCGAAGTCATGGGCATAGGCTGGAGTTTTGGGGGCGCCCGGGCCAAGTCGATGAAGGCGGCCAGTTACGGCTTGCCAAAGGTAGGCAAGGCATTCCTCAGCGTGCGTGACGCCGACAAGTTGCTATTGCTGCCGATCGCGCGCGAACTCATCGGCCGCGGCTTTGAGTTGGTGGCAACGCGCGGCACCAGTGAGTTCCTGGCGACCCAGTCAGTCAAGTGTGAAACAGTAAACAAGGTGATGGAAGGGCGGCCGCATATCGTGGACCTGATCAAGAACAATGAAATCAACTTCATTGTCAATACGACCGAAGGCCGACAGGCCATCTCTGACTCATTTTCAATTCGCCGCGAGGCCCTGCAGCGCAAAGTCAGTTACTCCACGACCATCGCGGGCGGGCAGGCTACACTGCGCGCCCTGGATCATGAGGAAGATTATACCGTGCAGAGCCTGCAACAATTGCACCGCGGTCTGGATGCCTGAGACACCGCCATGAAAAGAACCCCCCTCACGCTGGAAGGCGCAGAACGATTACGTAAAGAACTCGCCCATCTCAAGAAGGTCGACCGCCCCGCCGTAATCGTTGCGATTGCGGAAGCAAGAGCACACGGAGACCTGAAAGAAAATGCCGAGTACCACGCAGCACGCGAGCAACAGGGCTTCATCGAGGGGCGGATCCAGATGCTTGAGGCTGGCTTGTCCACGGCCCAGATCATTGACCTCAGCACCCTGAATCCCGGCGACAAGATTGTTTTCGGGGCACAGGTTACCGTGGTGGATGAGGAAACGGGTGCCGAAGCAAGCTACCAGATCGTGGGTGACCTCGAGGCTGACATCAAGCATGCGCGCATTGCCGTCAGTTCACCCATAGCGCGCGCCTTGATTGGCCGGTCGGTGGGCGATGTCGCATTGGTGAGTACGCCAGGCGGCGAACGGGAGTTCGAAATCCTCAGGGTCAGTTACAACTGATTACGCCCATGCAGCCCGCCAGGGTAACCGTGCTGGTTGAGCAACTGGTTCCACTGTTGTCCGCAGCCCAGCCGGGCTTGCGCCTGCCCGCACTGGAAACCATTCTGGCGCGCGCTAAGATGCAGGTGCAGGAGTTCAGCGACCCGGATGAACTGCGGTTTGCGCTGTTTGGCGTGGAGCCGGCGGAAACACTGCCCATCGGGGCGCTCACCTACGTGGCGGACCATGGCCACATAGCGATCGGCAAAGATTACTGCCTGCGCGCTGATCCGGTGACATTGTGGGCTGATATGGCGCGGGTCATTATGACCAGTTATGGTTTCGCTGACTTGCATGAAACAGAGCGGGACGAGATCGAGAACACAGTTCGGTCGGTGCTGTTGGAAGAAGGAATGGATTTTGGATCCTCACATCCGGAGCGTTGGACCATCGCCCTGGAACGCCCGCTGGATTTTACGTTTCCTCCCTTGCATAAGGCCCTGGGTGTGGATGTTGCCGAGGTCTTGCCGGAGCACCCGGAGGCTCTGCGCTGGCGGCGCATCCTGAATGAAATCCAGATGGCCTTGCATGCCTGCCCGGTCAATGTGAAGCGACGTGGGGAAGGCCGCCAGGAAATCAATTCGGTGTGGTTCTGGGGTGGCGGATATCTGCCGGCACCGTCGGGCAAGCCATCCTACTGCACGGTGTTTTCCAACCATCCCGTTTCACGCGGCCTGGCGCTGGTTCACGAATGCCAGTTGTTGGACCTCAGTGCCACGGAAAACCTGGGAAGTATGGCCGCAGTCCCTACGCAACCGGCCAACTTCCTGATCGACTGGGCCCCTTGGCGTGGTCCCGCCAAAGCGCCCCTGGCGCAACTGGACTCCCTGGACCGGACCCTGCTGGGTCTCGTTAAACACCGTGGGCTTACGCTGGATCTGTACGCCGGAAATGGCACTCACTGGACTTTTAACCACCTCAGTGCGCTGCGATTTTGGCGGCGGCGCCGGCCTCCAAACCTTATCCTGGGCCGGCATTTCCGCGTCTGAGAGCATGATCGTTCCCCAGATGATTCGGCAGCGCATCGTGCCGGGCGGTGCGGACCACTTGCCCGAGGGTCTTCATCCCGTTTTGCGGCGGATATTGCTGGCGCGGGGCGTTAACGAACCTGCGGCTCTGCAGTTGGACATTAGCCGGATGCTGCCACCGCAGCAACTGGCCGGCATTGACCGGGCTGCGCAGATCCTGGCCGATGCCGTGCGTGATGGCAAACGCATCCTGGTGGTGGGGGATTTCGACGCGGACGGTGCGATGGGAACCGCCGTCGCCGTGCTGGCCCTGAAATGGATGGGCTGCAGCAAGGTATCGTTCCGGGTGCCCAACCGCTTTGAATTCGGCTACGGGCTGACTGTACCCCTGGTCGATACCCTGGCAGACGACCCACCGGATGTGCTCGTGACAGTGGATTCCGGCATCAGTTGCGTCAGGGGAGTGGCCCGGGCAGTTGAACTGGGCTGCCGCGTCATCATCACCGATCATCACCTGCCCGGGGAGGTGCTGCCGGCAGCGGATGCCATCGTCAACCCCAATTGCGCCGGCGATACCTTTCCCAGCAAAGCCATGGCCGGAGTGGGCGTGATGTTTTATCTCGCCTGCGTGCTGCGCCAGGTATTGCGCGAGCGCAACTGGTTTTCCACCCGCCGCCCGGAACCCAACCTTGCCGCTTTGCTGGACCTGGTGGCGCTCGGCACCGTGGCGGACCTGGTTCCCCTGGATCACAACAACCGGGTGTTGGTGCGGCAGGGACTGGAGCGTATTCGCCGTGGCCAGACCCGCCCGGGCTTGCTGGCGCTGTTGCGGGCGAGCAGCCGCGATTACCGCTACGTCGGTGCTGCCGACCTGGGCTTTGCCATCGGCCCGCGCCTGAATGCGGCCGGGCGCCTTGAAGACATGGGCATCGGCATTCGCTGCCTCCTGAGTGAAGACCGTGCGGAGGCGGATAGCCTGGCCCTGCAGCTGGATGAGCTCAATCAGCAGCGGCGTGAACTGCAGGAGCAAATGCAGGACGAAGCCTTGCAGCAGGTCAAACAGTGGATTGCCCGGTTGCAGGGTTCCACTGCATTACCGGCCGCGGTATGCCTGTACGATGAGTCCTGGCACCAGGGCGTGGTTGGCCTGGTGGCGTCGCGGGTGAAGGATGCCGTGCATCGACCGGTGGTGGCTTTTGCTCCGGAAGGCCCTGGTTCGGGCATGTTGAAAGGATCGGCCCGCTCGGTGAAGGGTCTGCATATCCGCGACGTCCTCGCCCTGGTTGACGCGCGCAATCCCGGCCTGATGTCCGCCTTTGGCGGGCATGCCATGGCCGCCGGGCTGACCTTGCCCGCGACCCAACTGGACACGTTTCGGGAATGCCTGCTACAGGCGGTGCTGACTGTTCTCGATGGCGCGACGCTGGAAGCAGAAGTCCTTACGGACGGGACGCTGGAACCTGCTGACATCGGCCTGGAACTCGCTGTCCTCTTGCAGAACCTTGGACCCTGGGGCCAGCGTTTCGCCGAACCGCTGTTTGACGGATTGTTCGAGGTTTTGCAACACCGGGTGGTGGGTGGATCGCACTTGCGCATGACCTTGCGGCCACAGGGTGCACGCACCCAGGTGGAAGGCATTGCATTCAACCACATGCCGGAAGACCTGCCGCCGGGCGGCGGGCCGGTGCGTTTGCTCTACAAGCTGGACATCAACCGCTGGCGCGGCAGTGAAACCTGCCAGCTCATGGTGGAAAGAATCGTCACGCCACCGGTAGAAAAGACGGGTAAGCGCTGACGCTTATCGCACCACGTACATGTACAGGACTTCCGCCATCATGGCTGGCTTGGGCCCGTTCTCAATTTCCACGGTGACGGCTATTTTGACCAGCCACATGCCGGGGCTTTTCTTGCTGACCTCAAGGATCTTCTGCAGCGAACGAATGCGACTGCCCACGCGCACCGGTGCGAGGAAGCGCACCTTGTCGGAACCGTAGTTGATCACTATGGACATACCCTCTGGCGTCACGGCGTTTTCCCCGTTCAGGTGGACCAGCAGTGACAGGGTGAGGTAACCGTGTGCAATCGTTCCTCCAAATGGAGTTTGCGCCGCCTTTTCGGGGTCCAGGTGAATGAACTGGTGATCTTCCGTGGCGTCGGCGAACTGGTTTACCCGTTGCTGGGTGATTTCCATCCAGCTTGAGGGTTCGAGCTCGGTGCCGGCCAGGTTGGCGAACTCTTCCAGGTTCAGGGTTTTGCTCATGCAGATTTCTCCTTAATACATTCCTTCGATGCCTTGTCCAATTCCGGGTGAGCGATACGCAGTCATACCGCCATCCAATGGAATGATGGCGCCGCTGATGTAAGCCCCGCCCGCTCCGCACAGGCACAGAATCAGGCCGGCAATATCCGGCTCCATCCCAAGACGCTTGAGCGGCACGGAGTTGCGCACCGCTTCTGATGCATTTTCATTATCGATGAAAAAAGCTGTCATGTTGCTGGGGAAAGGACCCGGGGCAATGGCATTGACGGCTATATGCTGGTCCGCCAGTTCATTGGCCAGGATTCGTGTTACGTGATGCAAAGCTGCTTTGCTTGCGGCATAGGAGTAAGCCGGGAATCCCTGGGGCATGGTGCCCATGACGGAGCCAATATTGATCACCCGAGCCGGCTGCTCCCGGGTGGCTGCCAGCGACAGCAGGGGCAGCAGCTGCCGGGTCAGGGTAAACGGGGCGGTAACGTTCAGCGTCATCACGTCATTCCATGCTTTCCAGGGAAACTGCTCCAGCGGTGCACCCCAGCTGCGACCGGAATTGTTCACCAGGATATGCAGTTTTTCACAATGCTGTGCAACGCTTGCCGCCAGGCTATTCACGCCTTCCTCGTTCTGCAGGTCGGCCTGCAAGGCCACACACGAGCCCGGCAGTCCGTCCAGGCTGTCAACGGTTTGCTGGCAGGCCTCCAGCTTGCGCGAGGCGATCAATACCCGCGCGCCCGCCGACACCAGTGCACGGGTCATCATCAATCCAATACCGCTGCCGCCGCCGGTTACCAGCGCGGTTTTGCCGCTGAGGTCGAACAGAGATGCGAGATAGTCGCGGGTAGAATTCAGCAGGCCAGAATTCATCGGATAGAGTCTCTTGTCTCAGTAGCCGTGCTGGCGGGCAAAACGGTCAAGATGGAAATAACGGTCACCCAGCATGGTTTCCAGGATTCGGGCACGCTTGTAAAAGAAGCCAATATCAAAATCGTCGGTCATGCCAATGCCACCGTGCCACTGGATGGCCTCGGCGGTTGCCTTGCTGGCGGTCTCGACCACCTTTGCCTTGGTCATGCTGGCTGTGGCGGCGATCTCATTGGCATCACTGTCCAGCCGGTGCAAGGCATTGAGTACCAGGGATTTGCACAACTCCAGTTCACCAAACAATACGGCTGCCCGGTGTTGCAATGCCTGGAAACTGCCGATGGGCACGCCAAACTGCTTGCGCTCCTTGAGGTAGGCAATGCTGCGCTCAAATGCCTCCAGCGCCACGCCCAGCAGTTCCGCAGACTGGCCGATCCGGCCTGCATCGAGGGCATATTCCAGGATTGCCAGGCCCTCGTTCTCCGCGCCCAGCAGCGCAGCAGCGGGCAAGCGCACATCGTCCAGGGTAATGTCGGCAAGTACGTGGGTGTCCAGGACCTGGCAGGGTGTTATGGTAATGCCACTGGCAGTTGCAGGAACGATGAACAGGGAGATGCCCCTGCCATCGGGCACCCTGTCATCGGTGCGGGCACTGACGATCAGTTGATCAGACATGGCTCCGTCGAGCACAAAACGCTTGTGGCCGCTGATGCAAAATCCACCCGCAGTTCGCTTTGCCGTGGCTGCTACCTGTCCCGGCCGGTGATGCGTGTGCTCATCGAAGGCGAGGGTAACCAGGGCTTCGCCGCTGGCTATTCCAGGCAGCAGGGTGGACTTTTGCGCATCGTCGCCGGCATGCACGATCGCCGCCGCAGCCATCATGGCGCTGCTCAGCAAAGGGCAGGGTGTCAAGGTGCGCCCGGTTTCCTGCAGCACGATGCCCATCCCGGTGAACCCGAATCCCAGTCCATCGTATTCCTCCGGAATGGCCATGGCCGGCCAACCGAGCGCGGACATTTCAGCCCAGACTTCGCGCGAGAAGCCTTTGCTCCCGCCAGCATCGCGCAAACTGCGCAGGTGCTTGACGGGCGCCTGGCGGTTGAGAAAGTCGCGCGCGGACTGCTGCAACATGGATTGTTCCTGGTTCAATACGAGTGCCATGTCAGGGCAGGCCAAGAATGTGCTTGGCAATAATGTTCAGTTGAATTTCCGAGGTGCCGCCTTCGATGGAATTTCCCCTGGAGCGCAACCATGCCCGGGGCAACCTGCCCGCGGCGCTGTCCGGGCCGGACCAGTCCAGTGAAGCCAGGCCATGAATGGCCATCAGCAATTCTTGCCGGCGCATATTGAGTTCTGTGCCAATGTATTTGAAGACGCTGGACGTGGCTCCCAGGCTGGCGCCAGCCTTGACTTCGTCGCGCGCTCGTTGCATGGTCAGGCCAAGAGCCTCGCTGTCAATTTCCAGTCGCGCAATGTCACCGCGCAACATGGGATTGGCCAGTTGCCCTGACTCCAGGCCAAGAACGCGGGCAGCTATGCGCCCAAGGGGTTCCTCACCAGACGGGCGCAGGCCGGAACCACCAATCATTTCGCGTTCATGGGTCAACAGGTACTTGGCCACGGTCCAGCCGTTATTGAGTTCTCCAACCACCTGGTCTTTTTCCACCCGGGCATTGTCAAAAAATGTCTCGGTAAAAGGTGACTTGCCACTGATCAGGCGAATGGGCCGTGTGCTGACACCCGGGGTAGCCATGTCGAACAGGACCAGGCTGATACCGCCGTGCTTTGGCGCTTCGCTGTCACTGCGCACCAGGCAGAACATCCAGTCGCCGAGGTCGCCATAGGAGGTCCAGATTTTCGAACCATTCAGTACGTAGTGGTCGCCCCGGTCTTCCAGCCTCGCCTGCAGGCTGGCAAGGTCGGAGCCGGCATTCGGTTCGCTATAGCCCTGCGCCCAGCGGATTTCCCCGCGTACTATCGGCGGCAAATGCTGTTGTTTGAGTTTTTCGCTGCCGTACTTCAGCAGGGCGGGGCCGATCATCGAGATACCGAAACTGTACAGCGGTGCGCGCGCGCCGATGCGGTGCATCTCTTCCTGCAGGATTTTCAGGTGTTCCTGGTCCAGTCCGCCACCACCGTACTCACGTGGCCAACCGGGAGCCGTCCAGCCTTTTTCCGCCATGTTCCTTAGCCAGGTTTCCTGGTCCGCGCTTTGAAACCGGAACCGGCGCCCGCCCCAGCACAGGTCTGCTTCTGTTTGCAGCGGCGATCGCATGTCGGCCGGGCAATTGTTTTCCAGCCACGCACGCCCTTGCGTGCGAAAGTCTTTAGGTTGGGTCAAGGAGTGTTCCCGTTGTCAGGCCAAAGAAAAAAACCCGCAGGCGGTGCCGCGGGCCTCGGTATGAATATCCAGTCAGTTGCTCGCGCCCGAAGAAAGGTCTGGGCGATGTTCCCATAGTGTGTAGCTTGATCCGGTCGTCCCGGACGAGAATTTCCCGACCAACGCTGCAGTCGCTTCAGCACCCATTTGTTCCCCCAGGAATTCCGGGAATTGTGGCCCTTCCGGGGCCATGCCGGCAAAATTGGCAAATGGCACGGCCAGCGATGCCTTGGGTTCTCCACCAACCTGGCTGGTCCAGACCCAGTGGTGGCCACCTGCCGACCAGCCCTGGTTGAGGGCAATCTGGCTCAACTCTATGCGGGCGGACGTGAAATCCTGCCCCTTTGCGGGATCGATAAAGTAATCGGTTATACCGATGTACTTGACGGGTGTATCAGCAGCCACCCAGTTGCTGTTGTCGATGTCCATTTCGTTAAAGTAATGCTCATAACTCTCGATGTACTGGTCGACGTTCGCAAACCAGTCACCCATTGATGCAGGTGTGCTGTTCGTCCAGGCCGTATAGGCGTCCTGGTCTGCCCAACTGAAGCAACAGGTGCGCAGGCTATAGCGGCCCAGCTGGTCGCCGGTTACCGGAACGTACACATTCCACGCGCGTGGATCCTTGTTCTGCGCGCGTATGGCAACTTGCTGCTTGAAAGCTGCTTCAAAATTAGCCTGCTGGCCACGTTTTATGGTCATGACCCAGACCTCCGCAAGGTTGCCCGCGCTGGCTTGCGCAAGCACCAGCCCGGGTAAGCCGCCAAAAAACAGCGCAAAAACGCCGATCAACACACGTGTTGCTTTTCTATGCATTTGAATTCCCTCGATGTCCCGGGTTTTACCCGTTCAGCCACTGCCAAATTGCCAAGGCTCAATATACCCTGAACTACACTGACGAACCACAGGCTCATTGACTGCTGCCTTTGGTGTACTATGCTGCGTTTTGCACGGGCCGGATAAATCCATTGGAAACCAACCAATACCTCAACCTGATCACTGATCTCCAGAGCCGTTCGGAAGAGCTCAGGGGGTACCTTTGACTATGCCGGGAAGCGTGACCGGCTGGAAGAAGTTAATCGTG
>SHZL01000085.1 GCA_009692275.1 Lysobacterales bacterium
CCCCCGGCAAACAGCCAGGTGTCAAGCACGGCATCATGGCGGCGGCCATCGAGCAAGGGATATTGGGCGTCCAGTTCAACCAGGTCCGCGCGGCGGCCCGCCTCGATCCGTCCCGTTGGCTGGCCCAGCGCCCGCGCACCGCCCAGGGCGGCGCCCTGGTAGAGCGTACGGCCGCAACTTTCACCATTACGCGCCAGTACATTCCTTCGGTGTGTTCGCAGGCGGCAGCCAAACTCCAGCAAACGCAGTTCTTCGGCGACGGATACTCTCAAGTTGCTGTCGCTGCCAATGCCAAAAGAACCTCCCTTCTCCAACCAGCGCCCGGCCTCGAAAAAACCATCTGCCAGGTCTGCTTCCGTGGTTGGGCACAGACCAGCCGTGGCACCGCTTGCGGCCGCCCGATCCAGCTCATTGCGTTCCAGATGGGTCGCATGCACCAGGCACCAGTGGGAATTGATAGCAAAATGGTCCAGCAACCAGTTAACCGGCCTGGCACCCAGGACGGACAAGCACTCTTCAACTTCAGCTGTTTGTTCTGCAATATGAATGTGGACCGGAAGGCCTTGCGTTTCTGGTGCATCCAGCACCATTCGCAGCTGATCCTGCGATACCGCGCGCAGAGAGTGCGGGGCGATTCCAAGCTGGTGCAAGGGCCTGTTCCTGATCAATTCGCCACAGGCGGAAAACAAACGCATGAATTGTTCCGGCGAGTTTTGGAATCGTTGCTGGCGTGCGGAAACGGTGTCCGAGGTAAAGCCACTGCGGCAATACAATACCGGCAATAGCGTCAGTGCCATGCCTGATCCGTCTGCCGCCTCGATCAGGGCATTGCTCATTTCAGCCGGATTATCGAACGGCTGCCCGCCCACCTGGTGGTGCAGGTAGTGGAATTCTGCGCAGGCGGTATACCCTGCTTCCAGCATTTCGACCTGCAGCAAGGCGGCTATCGCTTGCAAAGCTTCAGGTGTGATGCGATCAGCGAGGCCATACATGGCTTCTCGCCAGGTCCAGAAGCTGTCGGCTTTTCCACCGCCTGTTTCAGTTAGCCCCGCCATCTGGCGTTGGAATGCGTGGCTATGAAGATTGGGCATGCCCGGCACAACATGACCCCTCAAACCGGCCCTGGATTCACCTTCGCGAAGGGCTGAGACGCCGGTGATGAACCCTGCATCGTCAATGCAAATACGGGCGTGGTCTATCCAGCCACCGGGTGTAAGGACCGAGTCACACAGTATTTCCCGATCTGTCATGTGCAGGTACCGGAAGGTTGCCACTGCATCAAAATATGTACGAGGCTTCTCAGCACGTCTTGCATTGCCTCGGCACGTTCCCCGATCCACAGCCTTGCTTCTTCATCCATATAGGCCGACTGCGCCATTTCCAGTTGCAGGGCGTGCACGCCGTCCCGGGGCGAGCCGCAGTGCCTGGTGATATACCCGCCCTTGAACCGGCCATCAACAACCAGGGAATAGCGCTCGTCGCGCAACGCTGCAGCAGCAGATTCGACCAGGGACTGGTGAGCGCTGCGGCCGTCGTTACTGCCCAGATTCAGATCAGGAAGTATGCCACTGAACAGCAAAGGCTCCTTGCTGCGGATGGAGTGGGCATCCAACAGCACGGCAAAACCATGGATGCTTCGAATTCTTTCCAGCTCTGCTTTCAAGCACTGATGGTAGGGCTCCCAGTATTCTGCTACGCGCGTGCGCGCTTGCATGGGACTGGGCTCTGCCCCGGCAGCATAAATCGCCGTCCCTGAAAAGGTGCGTGTAGGTACCAGGCCAGTCTGCAAGCTTACGCCGGCCGTGTCGTAGAGAGGGGCATCATCAGGCGGCCGGTTAAGGTCAACCACATAGCGGGACATGGGCGCAACGATCATTCCGGCCCCCGTTTCAGGCGCCCATTGGTAGAGTCGATCAACAAACCAGTCTGTATCAGGCAAGCCACGGCCTTCCTCTGAAAAATCTTCCCACAAGGCAGGGGGCACCCTGATGCCGGAGTGCGGGACACTGATCAACAGGTTTGAGCTGCCGCATTGAAGCCGGGGTTTGGATTCCGTTTTCATGTGGTGCAATGTACCGCAAATGGCCGATAGAAGAAAAAACGCCCGGGAATCCCGGGCGTCTCAACAACCTGACAGGCAATACTTACAGAATCGGACGGTCTTCAACAATGGTGGGCGTGACGAATATCAGCAGTTCACGCTTCTTGTTTTGATTGCCACGCCGCCGGAACAACGCACCGACGTAAGGAATGTCACCCAGGAATGGCACTTTCTCTGTGCTAGACGATTTTTCATCCTGGAAAATACCGCCCAAAACAACCGTATCACCATTGGCAACGAGTACCTTCGTTTGGACCTCCCGGGTGTCAATTGAAGGTACGGAACCGCCGCGTGAGGTCTGGAAAATTTCTCCAACCGAATCCTGCTTGACGTTCAGGTCTAACTGGACGCGGTTATCCGGCGTGATCAGTGGGGTGACCTTCAGTTGCAGCACAGCGTCCTTGAACTGAACCGAAGTCGCACCTGAAGAGGTAGCTTCCTCGTACGGGATCTCAACACCCTGCTGAATGAACGCTTCCGCCTGGTTGGCGGTAATCACCCGCGGAGTTGAAATGATTTCGCCCTCTCCTTCTGCTTCCAGGGCGGACAATTCAAGATCCAGGATCACGTTGCTGGAAAGGAATGAAAATCCAATGGTGCTTGCGTTAGGATCTGTGGCCGGCAAATTGACCTGGTATCGATTCGGGAAACTGGGAAGATCCAGCAGCCCGTCATCCCTGGGGTTGATGCGCGGATTGATAACATCTGTCGCTGCACCATCACCAGCTACGATAAAGATGTTGCTTCCGATGTGCGCATAGGTCACGCCAAACCGTACGCCCAACTCATGGACGAATTCAGAGTTGGCGATCACGATGCGTGATTCAATCTGAACCTGGCGCACCGCGCGGTCCAGCTTGGTCAGCAACTGGCGAATTTCAACAATTTGATCCGCCGTGTCCGTAAGGAGCAGGGTATTGGTTCGCTCGTCTACTGCCACTGAACCACGCTCAGACAGGAGACCTGGGGCATCGGAATCGCCTGAGTTGCTGGAGCCGCCGGACGTTTCGATCAGGGCCTTCATATCCTCGGCTTTCGCATACGACATGGGGATTAAAACCGTCACCAGTGGTTCAAGAATCCGTTTGTCCTGTTGCGCCTTCAGCAATTCCTGCTCACGGGCTGCTATTTCCTGGGTCGGCCCAATCCACAGGACGTTGCCGTTTTCGCGCTTGTCCAGGTTACGTGCGTTCATAACCATATCAAGCGCCTGGTCCCACGGTACGTTGGTCAGCCTGAGCGTCAGGTTGCCCCCAACGCTGTCCGCAACCACGATATTCAGGTCAGACACGTCCGCAATCAGTTGCAGAACGGATCGCACAGGAATGTCCTGGAAATTAAACGTAACCTTGGTTTCCGTGTAGACCTTTTCTTCGAAGAGCCTGGAAGCATCTTCTTCGGATGCAGACTGGTTGATGTCAATCAGGTCTTTCACTTCTATGACGACGGTGTTATCAGCCTCGTACGACAAGTGCTCATAGGCGCCCGCAACCGTCAATCGTATCCTGACACCGTTATCAATGTTAGAAGCGTCAATCATCTGCACCGGTGTGGCAAAATCGACTACATCCAGGCGCTGGCGCAACTGATCGGGCAGGCTGACGTTCATCAAATCAATAGTGATCCGGTCCGCACCATCTTCAATCGTCATATTGGCACCGGGTTTGTTCATCGAAAGGATGACCCGGCCCTGGCCGGCTTCACCCCGGCGGAAATCAATTCCCTCAATGATATAGCCACCCGCTCCGGAGTTGCTGCGCTGCATGCTTTCAGTCGCAGCAACTGCGGGAGTTGCTACAGCCCCGCCAGATCCGGCAATAGTGAGCACCACGCGGCCATCGCTTGCGGCGTAGTCGTAGTCCACCGGATTATCCAGGTCGACCACCATCCGGGTGCGCCCACCCGCAGCACTCACCGTAAATTTCTGCACTGCCCCGGCGCCAACCGAAACCGGGTCGCTGCCTCCCGAGCTGGTGGTTTTAGCCAGGTCAAGGACGATCCTCGCGGGATCTTCAGTCGCGAAAACGCTGACCTCCGGTATGTCCCCGACGGTGGCGAGCGTGATTTTCACGCCGCCATCAGAGGTAGCGTCATAGTCGATGCCCGTCACTTCGGTGGCCGCAAATGCAGTCGCCAACGGGGCTGTCACACAGATCAGGCCTAGACCTGTCAGAAATCCTTTTCTCAAAATACGCATGCTGCGCCCTCTATTACAGATTTGCGGCTCAATTGAAAGCCATTCCTTGTCGCTCTTCATTGCACTGCCTCTTGAGGTTGACTGCTCAACGCGCTACTCATTTTCGCTTCTCGCCAATAGCCAGTGACACCGGCCTGACAAGCCAGCCACCCACTCCGTCAGCAATAAACTCACTCAGGTCCACCGCATTCGGCTTGATCTGAGCGATTTTCCCGTGATTTTTACCCATGTAGTTGCCTATAGAAACCCTGTGCACGACGCTGTCCGGATCCTGGATAAGGACCCAATAGGATGACTCCTTGGTAAAGGTTCCTACCATTGTTAGCGTGTCGAGTTCGAATCTTTCCAGGTATTCCCTGGTGCGCTGCAGATCCGGCTGCGGTCCTTTGCCCTTTGTTCCCGGGGCTGTTTCGTCAGCGCCTTCGCTGGTCGATGCCCGGAACGGGTCACGCCCGGCCAGACCGTCATAAACATAGGGTGTGTAGGTGCGCACCGGAGGAATGGGCGGGATGGGAGCAGAAGGCCTCGCTTTGACTTCAGCGATGTATCTGTTCAGATTGTCCTGTTCCTGATTGCATGCACCGAGCACGCATGCAAGCAAGGCCGCGAAAAGACCGGATTTCCAATTGAGGGCTGCTTGACGTTTCATGGCGTTGCCTTCGGAGGCTGTGCCGCTGCTGCTGCAGTGGCAGCCTCGTCTTCGTCAATGTAGCGATAGGTCTTTACCGTACCTTCCAGGATGAGCCGTCCATCATTCCGAGCCCCACCCGGGTCTTTATCAGTTGCGGGCCTCAACGAGATGTCATTCATGGTCAATATGACAACCCGCGGCAACGAGGCTACACCGCTGACGAATGCACCAAACTGGTGGTAATCGCCCAACATTCGAACCGAGATTGGCCGTTCTGCATAAAAATCGTGCAGGGTCTCGGCATTGGGCTGGAACAGTTGCACATCAATACCTGCCCCCAGCGCCGTCTGGGAAATATCCACCAGGAGCTTATCCATTTCCGTCTTGCTTGGCAGCTGGCGAAACATGGTTTCCAGCAGCTTCTGCATTTCGGCCAATTGCGCTTCATAAGCTTCGAGGTTGGCTGCTTTTTGTTGCTTGTACTCAAACTCAGACCGAAGCGTCAATTCCTGCTGCTGCACGACCGTGAGTTGCTCAACCTTGTTTTTGACCAGCAAGAAGTAGCCAATACCAAGAATGATGCACAACAGCACCGTGAGGATGAAGTACCTGATAGACAGCGGAGCGCTGCCAATATCGTCAAAGTCGAGATCTCGCAGTTCGTTTAACATCAGTTAGCCCCCGCCGCTGAGTCTTCTACCTGCCCTATCTCAGTTGTTGGGCGCAAGCCAACCTGGATGGCATATTCATACGTTTCGGTGCGGGATTCCGGCTTTTCCGCCGCCCGCACATATTGCAGCTCAGGATTCACGAACAGGGCCATTTGCTCGAGGCTATGCAGGTAGGCGGATACTCTTGCGTTGGACTGACTGGTACCCAACAGGGTCACGTTAGCGCCTTGCTGGCGCACACTGCTCAGCGTGACTCCGACCGGGACCGATTTGGCCAGCGTATCCAGTAATTCAACGGTCAACGACCTGCTGGCCTGCAACTCTTCAATGACCTGTTTTCGGGACAATAAGCGGTTGCGGGTCTTTTCCAATTCTGCAATGCGATTGATGCGCTCTTGCAAGCGGTCGATTTCCGTCTGGATCTGCTGGTTGCGGAGTTCCTGCATGGATATTTTCTGATCAAAAAATAACCCGACGATCAAGACAAGAATCGCTCCCAGGACCAAGGTTCCAACCAGCGAAAAAAGGAATTTCTGCTGGCGTTCCTTACGCGCTTCCTCGCGCCACGGTAAAAGATTGATTCTGGCCATTAGTCAAACCCCCGCAATGCCAGTCCCATGGACACCATCAGGTTGGGAGCATTTTTTGTCAGGGAGGAAACCGCAACTGAGGGCGCGATTTCCAGGCCACTCACGGGGTCCGCAATATTGGTCTTGATGCCAAGCTCTTGTTCTATCACTTCGGTCAAGCCTTTTAGCGTAGCCATTCCACCGGAAAGGTAGATGGTGCGGATATTGGAAAATTCACTGCTAGAGCTATAGAACTGCAAGGCCCGGCTGATCTGGTGCACCACGCTGAACATGAAAGGCTCCAGAACAGCGTCTTCGAAATCTTCCGGCCCGGGCTCCCCGCGATTGAAAAACTCCGCCTGTTCAGCTGTCATGTCATACCGGCGCATGATTTCTTCAGTCAATTGATGCGACCCGAACGGATGGTCACGGGTGTAAATCACCCGGCCATTGCGCAGGATCAGCAGAGTTGAAAGATCGTGACCGATATCAAACAGACCAACTGTCTCGGTGCTGCGAATCCCTTCCCGCTCGCGGATCAGTTCAAAGGCGTTGGCAATGGCAAAGGCTTTAACATCTACAACCTTGGCCTTCAATCCCAGTGATTCCAGGGCATCCTGCCTGCTTTCGACGTTTTCGTTCTTGCTGGCTGCCAGCAGGATGTCAACCATGTCCGCGTTGCGGGCAGATGGACCAAGTACCTCGAAATCCAGGCTGATTTCATCCAGCGGATAGGGAATGTACTGATTCGCTTCGATCTGAACCTGGCTTTCGATGTCGGCTTCAGCCAGGTTGGCCGGCAGGCTGATCGTCTTGGTAAAGACCGCCGAACCGGATACGGCTACTGCACAATACTTTGAGCTGGAACCGGATTTTCTTATGGCAGACTTGATCGCATCCGAAATGGCGTCGATATCCTGGGCCGATTTCTCAACAATAACGCCCTGCGGCAGCGGCTCTATCGCGAAATGATCAATGCGAAAGCTGGATCCATGACGTGAAAGTTGCAGCAAGCGAATGCTTGATGCCCCGATGTCCAGCCCAATTATGGGTGGACGCTTTGTGCCCAATAGTTTCAAATTGCCCCCAACCCTATGTTCGACAATGGTTTACTGAGACTTCTTAGACTTGTTTCTAACAGAAATTGAACAGTATCTCAATGGGTACGACACAAATTTTTCAATTCCCGGCCACAAGTCAGCAGCGCAAATAACTCTCAGGTCTCATGCAAGATGCTGTGTAGCAGGGAAGAAACGAGCGCCAGGTCAGGCTGTCGCATCAAGATTGGTGAGGCCGCTTCCCTGCTTGCCTGTTAATATCCCATCCTGCGGCCAGTTATGACACCCGTGTGGGCGAGCTTACCAGCCAGCAGCATGTTGGATTACTGCACTTGCGGAAAATAATATAGCAGGAATTTTGCGTGAAGAAAGTGTTTCGTTGGTTATTGGGCACATTTCTGACTGTAGCAGTACTGTGTATTGTGACGGCGGCTACCGCCTACCTGCTCATTTCCCCCAACCTGCCGGACGTTGAGTCACTGAGGGACGTTCAGCTGCAGGTGCCGCTGCGTGTTTTTAGCCGGGACGGAAAGCTGATCGGCCTGTTCGGCGAGATGCGCCGGATTCCGGTAACCCTCAGCGAATTGCCGGATGATCTGAAAAACGCCTTCATTGCCGGCGAAGACGCGCGTTTTTACGAGCACCCGGGGGTTGATTACCAGGGCATTTCAAGGGCGGCGTTCACCCTCCTGACAACAGGTGAAAAGACCGTGGGCGGCAGCACTATCACCCAGCAACTTGCCCGGAACTTCTTCCTGACCTCTGAAAAAACCTATACGCGCAAGATCAAGGAAATTCTCCTTGCGTTCAAAATTGAGGATGAACTGAGCAAGAACGAAATCCTGGAGCTTTATCTCAACAAAATCTTCCTCGGCTACCGGGCGTATGGCGTTGGCGCCGCCGCAGAGGTTTATTACGGCAAATCGGCCAGCGAACTTTCCCTGGCCCAAAGCGCAATGATCGCCGCATTACCCAAAGCGCCTTCAAGAATAAACCCCATAAACCAGCCTGAGCGGGCTATTGAGCGGCGCAATTACGTGCTGGGCCGGATGCTGGAATTGGGCTACATCACCCAACAAGAATACGAAGCTGCTGCCGTTGAACAGGACATGTCCTACTACCACGGTGCCACGGCTGAAGTGTCTGCGCCGTATCTTGCGGAAATGGTCCGGGTCCGGGCTCTGGAACTGCTGGGCCAGGAAGCCTACACCGGCGGTTACGAAGTGGTCACAACCATAGACAGTCGATTGCAAAAAGCAGCAAACCGTGCCGTGGTGACCGGTCTGGAGGAGTATGACAAGCGCCACGGGTATCGCGGTCCTGAAGTACGAATCGATCTGCAGGACAAATCGACACCGGCGGATTGGAACGAGGCGCTCACTCCGTATCGCCCCGTGTCGGGCCTGGTGCCAGGTCTGGTCACGGAAGTGGAAGATGATATTGCCATGGTCTACTTGCCCAGTGGACAAACCATTGCGCTTGAACTCGAGGATTGGGCTGCGCCGTTCATCAGCAGGGACCGCGTAGGCTTCAAGCCCAAGTCTCTGCAAGACGTATTTGCAGCCGGTGACGTAATAAGAGCCCGGATGGATGACGATGGCACCTGGAAGCTTGGCCAGGTTCCTGAAGTGGAATCCGCGCTGGTGTCAGTGAATCCCGTTACTGCTGAAATTGTTGCATTGGTGGGTGGATACGATTTTACCCGCAGCAAATACAACCGGATTACCCAGGGACTGAGGCAACCGGGCTCCAGTTTCAAACCCTTTGTCTATTCGGCGGCGCTGGAAAAGGGATTTACCACGGCAAGCCTGGTGAACGACGCACCCATTGTCTTCGATGATGCGGACCTGGAGCAATCCTGGAAGCCGCAAAACTATACCGAAAAGTTTTATGGCCCAACGCGCCTGCGGGAAGCCATGGTCAACTCCCGCAACCTGGTCTCTATCCGGCTGTTGCGTGAAATTGGGATTGATTACGCCCGCGATTACATTACCCGCTTTGGCTTTGATGTCGAGGAATTGCCGAATAACCTGACCATGGCCCTGGGCACGGGCTCGGTAACACCTCTGTCCATGGCCCGGGGTTACTCGGTATTTGCCAACAGCGGCTACCTCGTTCAGCCCGAGTTCATCCAGTTAATTCGCCGCGACTCCGGTGAAGTGGTCTACCAGACCAGCCACCCGGTCCTTTGTGATGATTGCCTGCCCGAAGCTGCAGCATCGGAATCGGCACCGGAGCCCGGGACAGAAGCGGAAGCGGAATCAGAGCCACAGTCGGAGCCGGAAGATACTGCCTTGACCAGTCCGGAATTGCGGCCGCTTGAAATTGACCCGGTCGCCGGGTCCGCAGCTGTCGGATCTGGCCTGAACCAGGCCCTGCTCGATGCGGCGAAGTCGCCCGTGTACGGAATGCGCGTTATTTCCCCCCAAAATGCCTACCTGGTGCGCTCCATGATGATGGACGTTATCAGGCGCGGCACCGGGGCCAGGGCCATGGAACTGGGGCGTAGCGATCTGGCCGGCAAAACCGGCACGACCAACGAGCAACGCGATGCCTGGTTTTCCGGGTATAACGACAGCCTGGTAACCACGGTCTGGGTCGGCTTTG
>SHZL01000086.1 GCA_009692275.1 Lysobacterales bacterium
GGTTCCTTGTTTGCAGCGTTGCCGGGCACCCATGTAGATGGCCATGAGTTTGCTCGCACCGCGGTCGAACTTGGCGCAGTAGCCTTGCTGGTCAGCAAGCCACAGGAATTGCCCGTACCACAGTTGCTGGTCACGGATGTGCTGGTAGCGCTGGGCCAGATTGCGCAGCTGGTCCGGACGCGGGTAGACCCTGTCGTAGTTGGTATTACCGGAAGCAACGGGAAGACCACCGTCAAGGAAATGTTGGCCAGCATCCTGCGGCAGCAGGGCGAGGTGCTGGCTACCCAGGGGAACTTCAATAATGAATTGGGTCTCCCGCTCACTTTGTTCCGCCTGAATCCACAAAACCGGTTTGCGGTACTGGAACTGGGCGCCAGCAAGGCTGGCGATATCGCCTACCTCTGCGGCATCGCCCAGCCGGATGTGGGCCTGATTACCAACGTGGGGCCGGCACATCTGGAAGGTTTCGGCTCCGAGGCCGGGGTGGCGGCAGCGAAGGGGGAGATTTACGCAGGGCTTCCAGCCACTGGTTGTGCCATTCTCAATGGTGATCAATCCTGGTGCCCCATGTGGCGGCAAATGAATACGGCGGGCCGTGCCCTGGTCTTTGGCACTGGCCCTGCTCACGACATCCGGTTTGAACAGCTTGAAGCCGGTGCGCGCATATTCACGCCGGCCGGCGGCTTTGATGTCCGCCTTACTTTGCCCGGAGCCCACAATCTGATGAACGCCGCAGCAGCAACTGCGGCTGCGTTTGCCCTGGACGTACCACTGGAAAAGATTCGCCTTGGACTCGAGGCCGTCGAGCCGGTGCCGGGCAGGTTGAACCTGATCCGGACAGACGCGGGATGGACAGTAATTGACGATACCTACAATGCCAACCCGGCGTCGTTGTACTCCGCCCTGCAGGTATTGGCTGGCATGCAGGGCAGTCCCTGGCTGGTGCTGGGCGACATGAAAGAGCTGGGTGGGGACAGCCGCAAGCTGCATGCCGAAGTGGGTGACGCAGCCAGGGCTCTTGGGGTCAAACGCATTTTTGCAACCGGCGAGATGGCTGCATGCACCGTTGACGCATTTGGCCAGGGCGCGCGGCATTACGCGGCGCAGGCTGAATTGATCGGCGCGCTGCAGGCTGAACTGCGCCCGGGAATCAATTGCCTGGTTAAAGGTTCGCGCTCGATGGGCATGGAACGGGTGGTGCAGGCCATCACGGTTCAGCCGGTTTTACAGGAGGCCTGCTGATGCTGCTGTGGCTGTTCGGCAAGCTGGCTGAATTCAACCCGGACTTTAATGTGTTTGGGTATATCACCCTGCGCTCAATTCTCGGCGCATTGACGGCTTTGTTGGTGTCTCTCTTTCTCGGACCCGCATTCATACGCCGCCTGGTGCAGCGGCAAGTTGGTCAGCCGATTCGGGAGCTGGGACCAAAAAGTCATTTTTCCAAAGCTGGCACGCCCACCATGGGAGGTGCCCTGATATTGTTTTCGGTGGTTCTGTCCACTCTGCTTTGGGCGGACCTTGGCAATCGCTATGTTTGGGTCGTGCTGCTCGTGACCATGTCCTTTGGGTTGATTGGCTGGCTGGACGATTATCGCAAGCTGGTGTTGCAGGACTCCCGCGGATTACCCGCGCGCTGGAAATACCTTGCCCAGTCCGTGGCCGGCCTGGCTGTTGCATTCTACCTCTACCATTCGGCCGACGTCCCTGCCGCAACTGCCCTGATCGTGCCGTTTTTCAAGGGGATTGCGATCCCCCTTGGGGCTTTCTATGTGGTGAGCACCTACTTCATGATCGTGGGTTTTTCCAACGCAGTGAACCTGACCGACGGACTGGATGGCCTCGCGATCATGCCAACGGTATTTATCGCGGCAGCCCTCGGCATATTTTCCTATGTCGCCGGCAACTCGGTCTTTTCCAGTTACCTTGCAACCCCGTCCATACCGGGAGCCGGGGAGCTGTCCATATTCTGTGGAACCCTGGCCGGTGCTGGCCTGGGCTTCCTGTGGTTCAACACGTATCCGGCGCAAATTTTCATGGGTGATATCGGTGCATTGGCAATGGGTGCTGCACTGGGTGTCGTTGCGGTTGTGGTGAGGCAGGAACTGGTCTTCATCCTCATGGCGGGAGTTTTTGTGATGGAAACCGTATCGGTCATCCTGCAAGTGGCTTCATTCAAACTTACCGGCAAACGAATTTTTCGCATGGCCCCGATCCATCATCATTTTGAATTGAAGGGCTGGCCGGAACCGCGGGTCATTGTCCGCTTCTGGATCATTTCGGTCATCCTGGTGCTGGCGGGGCTTGCGACGTTGAAACTGCGATGAGAAAAATGGTACCCATTTTCCAGGCGCGGCATGCAAACTCCTCAGGGTTCGCTCCCGGCCTTGACTCCTGCGTGTTGATTCCCGCATTGCTGTTGTTGGCCATTGGCCTGGTCATGGTTGGCTCCGCTTCCATCTCCATAGCCGAGGGTGAGCACGTGGCGGTTTATTACTACCTGTTGCGGCATAGCATTTTTATTGCCTTTGGCCTCGGCTTTGCACTGTCATTTCGCACCATTCCGATTGATTTCCTCGAGCGCGTGTCGCGGCCCATGATGTTGCTTTCAGCGTTGCTCCTTTTGCTCGTGTTTATCCCGGGTATTGGCGCCACGGTGAACGGCAGTACCCGCTGGCTGCGCCTGGGAGTGGTCAATTTCCAGGCCGTTGAAGCCGTCAAGCTCATGGCGATTATCTACGTTTCGGGGTACCTGGCGCGCAAAGCAGGCCTGGTGCACACACGGTTTTTTGATACGCTCAAACCGCTCATTTTTGGTGGTTTCCTGTCAGTCATTCTCTTGCTGCAACCCGACATGGGAAGTGCGGCGGTCATTACCGCCATCATCGCCGGCATGATCTGGCTGGCCGGGGCGGCATGGCGGCACCTCATGGTTCTGGGCATGCTTACCCTGCCGGCCTTTGGTTTTGCCGCGATGGAACCGTACCGCCTGCGTCGCATTGTCAGTTTCATGGATCCATGGGCTGATCCATTCAACAGTGGTTTCCAACTCACCCAGGCTCTGATCGCAGTCGGCAGAGGAGAAATTTTTGGTGTTGGACTAGGTGCCAGCATCCAAAAGCTTTTCTACCTGCCGGAAGCGCATACCGACTTTATTTTTGCCGTGCTGGCAGAGGAATTCGGCCTGGTGGGAGTGGTTTTTGTGTTGGGCCTGTTTGTTCTGCTGATCACCCGCATCATGATCATAGGCGTCATGGCGCATCGCGCCGGAAGGGCGTTTGCCGGTTTCCTGGCCTATGGCGTCGGGTTGTGGCTGGGTTTGCAGGCCGCAGTGAGCATAGGCGTGAATCTGGGCGTGCTGCCAACCAAGGGCTTGACCCTGCCCCTGATCAGCTCGGGGGGCAGCAGCATCCTGATGACCATGCTGGCCCTGGGCATGGTGCTGCGCATCAAGTACGAACTTGATCTCGACCGGCAACGTGACCTTCCTGCCAGGCAACGTGTCCGCGTCGGGCGGGCTGCGCCATGAGCAATGGGCAACAGGGTGTGCTGATCATGGCCGGTGGAACCGGCGGGCACATCTTCCCCGGCCTCGCCGTGGCCGAGTCATTGCGGGACAGGCACATTCCCGTGCGCTGGCTCGGAGCAAGCGGTGCCATGGAATGCCAGCGCGTGCCTGCGGCAGGTTTTCCACTGGACCTGGTGAATATTTCCGGTCTGCGCGGCAAAGGCCTGGTTCGCTGGATGCGCATGCCGGGACAGTTATGCAAAGCGGTTTGGCAGGCGTTCAGGCTGATGGGGCGCAACCGTCCAGCGTGCGCCATCAGTTTTGGCGGTTATGCTGCCGGCCCCGGAGGACTGGCGGCGTGGTTGCGTGGCGTGCCTTTGCTGGTGCATGAGCAAAACCGCATTCCCGGGCTCACCAACCGGGTGCTGGCACACCTGGCGAGGCGGGTGCTGCAGGCATTTCCGGACACCTGGCCAAAGCAATTACATGCAGACACTTGCGGCAATCCCGTGCGCCAGGAAGTGGTCCGGATCATGGCGCCGGCTGAACGCATGCAAAACAGGAGTGGCAAGGCCCGCCTGTTGATTACAGGTGGAAGCCAGGGTGCGCTTGCTTTGAACCGCGTGTTGCCGCAGGCCATTGCCTTGCTGGGTGAATCCAACCAACCTGAAATTCGTCATCAGGCCGGCAAGGGCCGTGCCGGAGAAACCGCCGCCGCGTATGCCGCGGCCAATCTCCAGGCACAGGTAGATGAATTCATCGAGGACATGGCAGAGGCTTATGCCTGGGCCGACCTGGTGGTGTGTCGCTCCGGCGCCCTGACCGTGTCCGAGCTTGCTGCCGCTGGCATCGGTGCGATCCTGGTGCCTTTCCCCCACGCAGTCGATGACCACCAGACGCGCAATGCCGGGTTCCTGGTTGAAGCCGGGGCTGCACGGCTCATGCCGGAATCAGGATGCACGGCGCAGGAACTCAGCCGATTGTTGGGGACTTTGCTCAGTGACCGGGCGGTGTTGCTGGAAATGGCAAAGTCTGCTCGCGCGGTAGCGATGCCGGATTCCGCCAGCCGGGTGGCATCCGAGTGCATGGAGTACCTGCGCACATGAACTCCCACAGCTCACACCTGCAACCCATGCGCCGCATCAAGCGTGTGCACTTCGTGGGCATCGGTGGTGCAGGTATGAGCGGGATTGCCGAAGTACTGGTAAACCTGGGCTTCGAAGTCAGCGGTTCGGACGTGGCTGACAGCAGCACTACCCGGCACCTCAGGCAGTTGGGGGCAACCGTCTTCACCGGGCACGATGCCGGCAACGTCAAGGGTGTGGATGTGCTCGTGGTTTCAAGCGCGGTTAAAGCGGATAACCCGGAAGTTGCGCTAGCCAGGCAACAACGAATTCCAGTTGTACCCCGTGCGGAAATGCTGGCAGAGCTGATGCGATTCCGACGCGGGATTGCGATTGCCGGCACTCACGGCAAGACCACTACCACCAGCCTGACCGCCAGCTTGCTGGCTGAAGCAGGCCTGGACCCTACTTTTGTGATCGGCGGATTGCTGAATGCCTGGGGCAGCCACGCACGTTTGGGTGCTGGTGAGTACCTGGTGGCCGAAGCCGATGAAAGTGATGGCTCCTTCCTGCTGTTGCAGCCCGTAGTTGCGCTGGTCAGCAATGTCGACCGGGACCACCTGGAAAACTATGACGGCAGCTTTGAAAACCTGAAAAAGGCTTTCCTCGAGTTTCTCCATCACTTGCCGTTCTACGGCGCGGCAGTGCTGTGTATTGACGATGCACAAACGGCAGCGATGATTCCCAGCATGACGCGAGCGGTGGTGACTTACGGACTGAACGAGCGAGCTGACATTCGCGCCACTGAAGTCCGGCAACAAGGCCGTATGATGCATTTCAAGCTGCATCTTCCAAATGACTCCGGACACTACAACGTGGACTTGAATCTCCCCGGTGTGCACAACGTCCAAAACGCACTCGGCGCCATCGCCATTGCCTGGGAGCTTGGCGTCGATGTACCAGCAGTCATTGGCAGCCTTGCGGTTTTCCAGGGTATTGGGCGGCGTTTTGCTGAAGTGGGAATATTCAACTTGGATGATCACCTGGGGGCGGGCGAGGTCATGGTGATCGAGGACTATGGGCACCACCCGTCGGAACTCAGAGCAACCCTGAACGCTGCCCGGAATGGTTGGCCGGAGAAGCGCATTGTCGCCGTATTCCAGCCGCACCGTTTTACCCGGACCCGCGACCTGTTTGATGATTTTGGAAAGGTGTTGTCAGAAGCCGATTGCGTTGTGCTTACCGATGTTTACGCCGCCGGCGAAGCTGCCATCGATGGAATCGACAGTCGTGCCATGTGCCAATCCATCCGTGCCCGCGGAAAAGTAGATCCCATCCTCATTCCGGATGTATCCGATATCGCGCGTGAACTGCCCTCGATGTTGCGCGCGGGGGACATGGTGCTGCTGCTGGGTGCGGGAAATATCGGCCAGGTCGCGGAGCAGATTCGCGAAAATGGATTTCCACGGAAGGAAGCCGCATGAACAATGTACCTCCCCTTAAGCTAAAAGACCCGGCTGCGTTTGGGCGGGTTGGCCTGGTAATTGGCGGCAGCAGCGCCGAACGTGAGGTATCACTCAAGGGCGGTCGTGCTGTGGCTGCCGCCATGGTGCGAAGCAAAATCAGCCATGAAGTCTTTGATGGCCCAATGGCGTTGTTCGACGCAATCGGGCAGGGCAGAGTGGACCGGGTGTTCAACCTGTTACACGGACCCGATGGTGAAGACGGGTCTCTGCAGGGCGCCTTGCAGTTGATGAAAATTCCGGGCACCGGGGCGGACCTTGCTTCGTCGGCCCTGAGCATGGACAAGGTCAGGTCCAAGTGGGTGTGGGAACGAAACGGAATTTCCACTCCGCCTTTTATGCATTTCGGGCCGGGTGAGAAGAATTACCAGAGCGCACTGGACGCTTTTGGGCTGCCAGTTTTTGTCAAGCCCACTTGCCTGGGTTCCAGCATTGGTGTTTCCAGGGTCAAATCAGAAAGTGAGCTGCTCGCGGCGGTGGAATTGTCCCGGTCCTTTGGTTCAACCATCATTGTTGAAAAAGAAATACGCGGCGGCGAGTACTTCGCCGGCATACTCGAACAAATTGCCCTGCCACTGATTCGCGTAGTCACTCCCCGTGAATTTTACGATTACACAGCGAAATATGAATCGGATGAAACCCGCTACCACTGCCCCTGCGGACTCCCGCCGGAGGTGGAGCAGAACCTGCAGGTCCAGGCGTTGCGCGCCTTCCATTTGCTGGGCGCTGCTGGTTGGGGTCGCATCGACTTCCTGCTGGATGAGCAGGGCAAGCCGTGGTTCCTGGAGGCCAATACGACACCGGGAATGACCGATCACAGCCTCGTGCCGCAAGCTGCCGCCTCTATCGGAATTGGTTTCGATGAGTTGGTCTGGCGCATCCTGGAGACAAGCCTGTGAGCAACTATCAGCGGATTGCGCATGCAAATCGTTATCCAGCCAGCCGCGGATTCAGCAGTGGTATGCTCACGATACTGGTGTTGTTCGCGGTTTCAGTGGCCGGCACTGTCTGGGTCAGCATGGGTATCGTGGCCAGGGAGCAATGGCCCATCCGGTGGCTTGAACTCAATGGAGACTTCAATCGGGTGAGTGCGGATCAATTGCGCGGCAGCCTGGCAGCAGCAGTCAAGGCCAGCTTCTTCACGATTGATCTGCAAAACGTGCGCACAGCGGCGCAACGCAATGCCTGGGTCGCCTCAGTCGGTGTACAGAAACGATGGCCGGACACGGTCATAGTCTCCGTTGAGGAACACGAGCCAATCGCACATTGGAACAGCGGCCATCTCATATCCTCGACCGGGCAGGTGTTTGCCGTGCCCGATGCCGATGCAATCCAGGGATTGCCCTGGCTCCAGGGGCCGGATGATCGGGTAGAGCAGGTGCTCAGGAATTGGTCACAGTTTGACGCCATGATGGATTCCGCCGAACTGGAAATTGACCAGCTGACCCTTGACCAGCGTGGTGCCTGGTCGATGCGCCTGAACACGGGAACGCGGGTGCAACTGGGCCGTGATCAACCCGTAGAGCGACTGCAAAGGCTGATGAGCAGCTGGGGAATACTGCTGATCGAACACGCCTTGCCACCCGTTCTTGTTGACTTGAGATACTCCAACGGCTTCGCCGTTCACTGGCCGAAAGATGCCACAGACTTTGCCGGGAATTACCCAAAATGATGCCAAGAAAAACCGAAAAGTCGCTGGTGGTAGGCCTGGATGTCGGCACGTCCAAGGTTGTTGCCATCGTGGGTGAAATCCAGGCGGACGGGTCGGTGGAGGTAATCGGTCTTGGTTCACATCCGTGTCGTGGGCTCAAACGGGGTGTCATCGTGGATATGGCATCTACAGAACAGGCTATCCAGCGCGCGGTGGAAGAGGCGGAGCTGATGGCGGGTTGCGAAATTCATTCCGTATTTGCCGGGATTTCCGGCAACCACATCGGCAGCCTCAATTCCGATGGGACGGTGGCTATCAAGGATAAGGAAGTCTCGGAAGGAGATGTGGACCGCGTGCTCGATGCGGCGCGCGCCGTCCCCGTGGCTGCTGACCAGAAAATCCTGCATGTGCTGCCGCAGGAGTACGTGATCGATAACCAGGGTGGCATCCGTCAGCCCATAGGCATGTCCGGTGTACGGCTGGAAGCGCATGTGCATGTTGTCACTGCAGCGCTGAGTGCTACGCAAAACATCAGCAAGTGTGTTTCCCGCTGCGGGTTGGTGATCGACGAACTCATCATGCAGCCATTGGCCGCCAGTTTCTCAGCGCTGACCCAGGACGAAAAAGACCTGGGGGTATGCCTGGTGGATATTGGCGCGGGTACGACCGACATAGCTGTATTCACCGATGGCGCCATTCGCCACACCGCCTGTATTCCGATTGCCGGTGACCAGGTTACGAATGACATTGCCGTGGCGCTGCGCACACCGACGCAACACGCCGAAGACATAAAGATCAAGTATGCCTGCGCCCTGGAACAGCTGGCGCGCAATGATGAAACCATCCAGGTTCCGAGCGTTGGGGACCGCACGTCACGCAGGCTGGCGCGACAGACCCTGGCACAGGTAGTTGAAGCACGCTACCGGGAGCTGTTTTCGCTCGTGCTTGCCGAGCTACGCCGCAGCGGCCTGGAAAACATGGTGGCTGCGGGGCTGGTGATGACCGGCGGCGCCTCAAGAATCGAAGGTGCAGAAGAACTTGCGGAAGAGGTTTTTCACATGCCGGTGAGATTGGCGACACCGCACGGTGTTTCGGGACTGGCGGACGTGGTTTCCAACGCCATTTACGCTACTGGGGTTGGTTTGCTGCTCTACGGCAGCCGGGCGGACAGCAACCGCTCGCTGTCAGCCAGCGGTGGAGGAGATGATTTTGTGGGCCGCCTCAAGAGTTGGTTCAGGGGTGAATTCTGAGTTTCAGGGACTTGTCGCGCATGATGATAATGCAAAGCTAGAAACCGCGGAAAAGCGGGCAGCGAAAAATCGTCAAGATGCATCACGCGACAGGAATATCGGCGAGCGAGAGGAGAAGGAAAATGTTTGAGCTAGTAGAGAACTTGACACCAAACGCAATGATCAAGGTCATTGGCGTCGGCGGTGGGGGCGGCAATGCAATAGCGCAAATGATCGATGCCAGGATCGAGGGCGTGGAATTCATTGCCGCAAACACGGATGCACAGGCCTTGCGGCAGTTCAAGGGCAAAACCATCCTGCAAATTGGTTCCAGTGTCACCAAGGGCCTGGGTGCAGGCGCAAACCCCGAAGTAGGCCGGCAGGCGGCCCTGGAAGACCGTGATCACATCATGGAAATGCTTTCGGGAGCTGACATGATTTTCATCACTGCCGGCATGGGTGGCGGTACGGGCACAGGCGCAGCCCCGGTAATCGCCCAGGCTGCCAAGGAGATGGGGATACTGACCGTTGCGGTCGTTACCAAACCATTTCACTTTGAAGCCCGCCGCCGCATGGCTATCGCGGAAAAGGGTATTGAGGAGCTGGCGAGCCATGTCGATTCCCTCATCACGATACCCAATTCCAAGTTGGCCGCAGTGCTGGGTGGGGACACCTTGTTGTTGAACGCATTCAAAGCAGCTAACGACGTATTGCAGGGAGCTGTCCAGGGAATAGCGGAACTGATTACCCGGCCCGGGCTGATCAATGTTGACTTTGCCGACGTGCGCACCGTAATGGCGGAAATGGGTATGGCCATGATGGGTTCCGGCCA
>SHZL01000087.1 GCA_009692275.1 Lysobacterales bacterium
GTCAACGATGTGCTCCACTGTCGGGTACATGGTGGAGATGATGTCGTAGCTCGAAAGCGTTTGCGCGTAGGCCGGGTTGCGCGCTTCGTAGTGAATGGGCCGCGTGGAGTCGATCGCCTTCATAGCCTGGTACATCGCATCGAAGCCCTGGCCGAGGCCGGTCTCGTTGCCCATGGACCAGATCACCACGGAGGGGTGGTTCTTGTCGCGCTCAACCAATGCGACGCCGCGGGCGACGAACACATCGGTCCACGCAGGATCTTGCGCAATGTAGACTCCTTTCTCCCACAGCTCATGGCTTTCGACATTGGCCTCGTCGATGACGTACAGCCCAAGCTCGTCGGTCAGCTCCAGCCACAGCGGGTTGTTCGGGTAGTGCGAGGTGCGCACGGCGTTGAAGTTGTTCTGCTTCATCAGCAGGATGTCCCGCACCATGCTTTCACGGGAAATGACCCGCCCGTGATCCGGGTCAAATTCGTGCCGGTTCACGCCCTTGAATGTGACCGCGACGCCGTTGACCAGCAGTTGTCCGTTTTTGATCTCCACTTCACGAAAGCCGATCTTCTGCGCGACCACCTCCTGCAGTTCGCCCGCGCTGTCCCGATGCTCCAGAACCAGGGTGTAAAGCTTGGGTGTTTCGGCCGACCAGAGTCTGGGCGCGGCAACCATGAGGGATGTCTGCACCTCTGCCTCGCTGGCACTGGCCAGCGTTTCTTGCGGGCTCAGGGTTTCATTCGCGAGCTGCCGGCCGTCACCGTCCAGCAACACAACGATGACGTGGTGGCCCTGGGCTGCCTGTGCCGAACGGTTCTGCAGCGACACGCCGAGTTCCACTGTCGCGTTGCGGTATTGCGCATCCGGATCGGTTCGCACCGAAAAATCCCGCAACCTGACCTGGGGTTGAGCAAGCAAGTACACGTCGCGAAAAATGCCGGCAAAGCGCCAGTAGTCCTGGTCCTCCAGGTAGCTGCCGTCCGAATGATGGATTACTTCCACTGCCAGCAGGTTAGTCCCGGGCTGCAGAAATGGCGTCAGATCAAATTCACCTGGAGTGAATGCGTCTTCACGGTAACCGACCCGCTGCCCGTTCAGCCAGACGTAGTACGCCGACTGCACGCCGGCGAAATGCACCAGTACCCTGTCATCCTTCCACTGCTGCGGCAATTCAAAATGGGTGCGGTACAGCCCGGTGGGATTGTTGTCGTGGGGGACGTGGGGTGGATCGGCCGGGAATGGCATCTTGATGTTGCTGAAGAATGGGCGATCATAGGGCCGGCCTTCGTTGGCGCCGACCACCTGCCAGTTCGACGGCACCGGGATCGTGTCCCAGCCCTCGTCCTGAAATCCGGTCTGCTCGAATCCGGCTGGAGTTTCAAAAGGATTCCGCACCCAAAGAAAACGCCAGTCGCCGTTCAGCAGCAGAAAACGGGGCGAGCGCGAAGGGTCGCCACTGAGCGCGTCTTCACGAGTAGCATAGGGAATAAAACTTGCGTGTGGTTGCTCCGCGCCCTGGCTATAGACCGCCGGGTCTTCCCACTCGGCTGCACCCAGGGCTGCTTGCGCCATGGCCAGAAACAGGAAGGGGAGCAGGCGTAAGGTTTTCATGATCAGGGCGTTCTCCACGGTGCAAGTGCGCAGCTAAAGGGCGCGCTGGAAGGATAGTGGCAATGCTCGCGGAAATCTATCCACCGTGACGCGGCTTCAATCCGGCAAGCCGCGTGGCAGGCTCTTGTGGCCTGCCCAATGGCATAGTACCTTGCGGTACGGGTAAGCTGGCTACAATCACGGGGATCAAGGGAAAGATGGGTACAACTGCCAGGGTAGCTGCTTTCGATCGCTGGATTCGCAGCAGCTTCAAAGACATGAATACCGAGCTCGAGGAAATCTACTTCGCGCAGGATAATCGTTCGTTCGTGCAGCCCGTGGGCGGCTCAATCAAAGCGCAACTGCTCGAAGAAGGTAAGCGCTATATCATCGATCTGCTCAAGGAAGGCAATACCGATGAAGGCTTTGACGAGAATTTTGCCCTGCTGGGTGATGTCGGCCTGTACATGGGCGCCTGCCGCAGGCATGAACTCACCGAGCCATCGCGCGAAACAAGGTCACCCCTGTTTGAAGCATCCGCGCTGGCGCTGCATTTAGGCGCCACACTGGGCCTTGCACCGCGTTTTGCCACCAGCCACCTTTCTACCCACAATTTTGCGCAGCATGGCGTATACAACACTTTCACCTCGCTGGAAGCAGAGTACCTGTTCCTGGAATACAACACGCGGGGCGTGCTGGCATACAAGCGGGCAGCCGATGCCCTGGTCCGTATCCTGCCTATGGGAGTCTCGCATCCGGTTGCCTGGGACCTGCTGAAAGTGGCTAAAGACGCGCTGCTGGACGTGATCGCCTTTAATGATGTGCTTTTCAGGAAACTGGACAGGGATCGCTTTTTCTATTGTGTGCGGCCTTACTACAAACCTCACCGCGTCGGGCTGCATGAATACCGCGGCGCCAATGCCGGTGACTTCGCCGGTATCAATGAAATCGACCTGCTGCTGGGGCTGTGCAGCGCGGATAACATTTCCTATTCCCAGCTTCTGGTCGACAAGTTCCTCTACATGATACCCGAAGACCAATCCAGGTTGCGTGATGTCATGCGCCGCAAGAGCCTGCTGAACAGCCTGCTTGAGCTCATGGAATCTTCTGCCAATGAGCCCTGGTTCCAGCGCAATACCAGGCTGTTTCTCGAGGTCTGTGACCTGCATGGCCAAACCGCTGCGCAGCACCACGACCAACTGGTGAGCAAGTTCATTGCGGCTCCCGCCGCAGACCTGACGGAGGAGTTTCTGAAAAACATCACTGCCAGCGGGCCTCCACTGCCCGTGTTGCTGGCCTCGCTGGAGAAATTGCGCGACCTGAGACTGGCTGCTGACCGGCAAGACATACCGAGCAGGTATGCCGATATTCAGCGACTCAAAGCGGCCTTGAACCTGGGCGGCTGATGAAATTTGGCATTCGCCTGATCGGTTACCTTGGCACCATTCACGAACTGGTGCGCCTGGCGGTGCTGGCAGAGCAAGCCGGCTTTGATTACGTCTGGTTTCCGCACGACACCTTCATGGCTAACACCTGGGTGATTACCAGCGCCGTTGCCGCACACACTTCGCGTATCCAGATCGGCAGCGTGGGCACCAATCCCTACACCACCACGCCGTCGGAAGTTGCCACCTATATTGCCACCCTGGACGAACTGTCACACGGCCGTGCGGTGCTCGGACTGGGCGTGCACACCGACAAAATGGTGGAGTGGACCGGCATCTCCGCCAGCGACTACATGGTGCGCACCCGCGAGGCGGTGGACATCATCCGGGCGCTGTTACGCGGTGAGGTTGTGGCCTACCAGGGCGAGGCATTTCACTGGACCGGGCAATGTTACCTGCGCTTCAAGCCGTATCGCGCAGCACTGCCCATTTATGTGTGTGCGTTTGGTGCGCAATACCTGGCCCTGAGTGGCGCCATAGGTGATGGCAGCCTGCCCATGATCACCCCGCCGGAATCCGCCGCCTATATGGTTGCGGAAATCACCGCCGGCGCCCGCGCAGCCGGGCGTAACCCGGCCGATGTGGATATTGCCGGCTGCGGCTGGCTGTCACTGGCGGAGAATCGCGGTGACGCGACGGAAGTCCTGCGCCGCATGATCAGCTACTTTGGCCCCTACCTGGAAGCGCCGGCGCTGGCAACGATCGGCCTGGTTCCTGAAGATTTCCGGGCAATAAGCCAGATGGTGGAAGAGGGGAGGTACGACGAAGCCGCCGGCCTGGTCACCGACCAGATGACCGACCTTGCCATCCGCGGCACGCCGCAAGATATCATCCGGCGGATAGAGTCCATTGCCGCCATGGGCATCACGCAGGTCAGCCTCGGCGGCCCCCTGGGGCCCGATCCCGCTGAAGCCATACGCCTGATGGGCGAGAAGGTCATGCCGTACTTTCGTAGCTGATCCCTTCGTTCCTGGTACTTTCGCCCCGGTACTTTCGTCGCGGGGCCGCAGAGTTCAGACCAACAAATCGCGTTGTTTGTGCAAGGCACGAAAGAGATGGTCTATGTCGGCCTGGTTGTTGTAAAAGTGCGGCGAGATTCTCAGGTTGTTGTCACGGCAGGAAACCACGATGTTGTCTTCGGCCAGGCTGGCTACCAGCCGGTTGGGATCACTGGATCGAAGGGTAATCATCGCACCGTGGTGCGCTGGATCCAGCGGTGAAGCGAGGTGGTAGCCTGCTGCGGTGGCCGCCCCCTTGATTGCAGCAGTGATCTCACCGATGCGGTGTTCAATGGCTTCCAGGCCAATCTCGTGCATGATCGCCAGGCCTGCCTCGGCCATATAGGTATTGGGAACCAGTGGCGTGCCGGCTTCGAAACGCCTGGCGGTAGTTGCAGGGGAATGGCGGGTGATATCCATCGCGTGGATATTCTCCTGGGCGAACCAACCCGTGACGGAGGGCGTCAGGGCTTCGATGAGTTCCTGTCGTGCGTAGAAAAATGCGATACCCGCGGTCCCCAGCAGGTATTTCAGCATGCCCCCGACGGCAAAATCGACCCCCGCCTTTTTGACATCAAATTGCATGGTCCCCAGCGCCTGGTAGGTATCGACCATCATCAGAGCGCCTTTGCGCCGGGCGATTTCGGCTATGGCCGGTATATCCTGTTTCGCGCCGTGGCGGAAGGCGACCTGCGCCGTGGCGACGATCAGCGTTTCCTCATCAATCGCTTCCTCGAATTTTTCCAGTGGGATTCTGTCATTTTCTGCAGCGATGCGAACGACACGCGCTCCGCGCAGCTGCTGCGCATACCAGATTTGCGCATTGGTGGGGAATTCGAAATCGGTGACGACCACCTTGTTGCGCGGCCCGTCAAAGCGTAGTGCGCTGGCCAGTGAATTGATGCCGGCAGATACCGAAGCAGTGACGGCTACCTCATCGGGTTTGGCGCCGATCAGCCTGGCCACGGAGCTTCTGACTGCTTCGTTGCGCCCCACCCAGTACTCCCAGTCCGAGCCATTTTCGTTGCGCGCATCCAGGTAGCGCTGCACAGAAGCCTCGACTTCAGTGGCCAATGCGCCATAGGAGCAACTGTTCAGGTAGGTTTTCTTCTGCAACAACGGGAACCGGGACCGCAACTGATCCCAATTCTGTCCGTTCTTTGAGTTGGCCACTCGCTAGCTCCTGGGGTGATTGGTTACCTGCGGGCCCGTTTCTGGTAAAAATACCGGAACACAGGTACGCTCAAAATACATCATATGGGCGCCGGGGAAAATGGAAGACAACAGTTTGGTAGAACGCGAGGGCGGATTACACCACAGTTTGACTCGCGCCCAGATCATCATGATCGGACTGGGCGGTGCGATTGGCACCGGCCTGTTCATGGGTTCCGGTATCGCCATTGGTTACGCCGGGCCGGCAGTGCTGATCAGCTACCTGATTGCCGCATTCATAGCCGTCGTCATGGTGTTCAGCCTGTCGGAAATGGCAGTGGTCCACCCAACCGCTGGTTCCTTCGGGACCTACGCCGAGATGTATTTGTGTCCGTGGGCAGGCTTCCTGGTGCGTTACACCTACTGGATGGCGCAGGCCGTTGCCATCGGCGGTGAGGCGGTGGCGGGTGGCGTGTACATGACCTATTGGTTCCCCGGCACGCTGGTGTGGATGTGGTCGCTGGGTTTTGCCATCGCCCTGATCTACATTAACTCGCGATCGGTGACGAACTTCGGCAGTTTTGAATACTGGTTCGCATTGATCAAGGTAGTCGCCATCATCGTCTTCATTGTCCTGGGCGTTACCCATATATTCGGGTGGGTGGGAGATCCCGTCGGTTTTCACAACCTGACCGGCCTGGAGGGCGGGTTCATGCCGCATGGTTTTGGTGGCGTGTGGATGGCAGTGATCATAGCCATCTTTTCTTTCTATGGAATTGAAGTCATTGCAGTGACATCGGGCGAAGCGCAGGACCCGGTTACGGTCATTCCTGCGGCGCTACGGTCGATGGCCTTGCGCTTGTTCCTGTTTTACCTACTTGCGCTGACAGTCATGGTTACCTTTATTCCCTGGACCGAAATCGGCGCAAAGGTGGTTACTGAAAGTCCTTTTGTCCGTTTGTTTAGCAGCGTTGGCATTATGTACGCGGCCGGAATCATGAATTTCGTGGTACTGACGGCCGCACTGTCCAGCATGAATACCAATATCTACCTGACGTCGCGGATGCTGTTTTCTCTCTCCCGCGGCAGTTATGCACCCAGGATACTGGGGAAACTCGGTGCAAATGGAACGCCGGTTGCGGCCACGGTTTTGTCCGGTGGGTGCATATTGCTGGCTGTGTCTGTCTCCCGGTTAACGCCACTTGCCTATAACTATCTGTTTGGTATTTCCCTGTTCGGCGGACTTACGGTATGGATCATCATTCTGCTGAGCCACATCAGTTTCAGGCGGCGGCACAAGAACCAACCGCTGCCGCTGCGCATGCCGTTCTTTCCCTACCTGCAGCTAGCTGGGCTCATTTTGCTTGCATCCATCCTCATCACCATGGGCCTGGATACGGACTTGTGGAACATCTCGTGGATTGTGGGGGTACCGTGGATGATTGCTGTGTCTGCTGCCTATTTCATCTGGAAGCATTACAACAAGGACCGTATTGCAGCTAGTAATTAACCGCAGGCGAGCCGGATGGGTAGAACACCCCGATCAGGCGCATGCCACCCTCGGTCGTGCACTCCAGCGAATGGGCTTGTTTCAGCGGCAGGAAAATCGTATCTCCAGGGCGTACCGGCGCTTTGCTCCCATCGGTCCACATGAAACCCTCGCCCTTGAGTATGGTGATGGTTTCCTCGTACAGATGCCGGTGATGGGCAGCTCTTGATTTGGGAACCTGGCCAATGAACTGCGTGACATCCGTGCCATGGGATTTTTCGTCAATCAATACCTGGAAAAACCGGTCTGCCATTTTTTCGGCCTTGGCCTGATCAACAGCGGCAATCCGCTCAGCATACGTTTCATCGAAGATCATTGGCATGTCGTCCAGCCACTGCGGGTCCGCACACTCGGGGCAAACCGAGAGGTTGAGCAGGATGGGATTTCCTCCCTGGCTGTTGCTCATATTAAAGGCTTCGCCTGCTTTTATGCACACACCGCTTTCCGGACCGACTTCAAACGTCCGGTCTGCAATGGTGACAAGGCCTTGCCCCGAAAGCACAAAGAGCACCGTATCACTGCCCGGGAAACGCAGGGTCGGTGATGTGCCTGCGTCGATGACCACAGAGTATTGCGACAGAAACTGCGCGTTATCGCGCCCGCTGATGACGGGGTAGAGCGCCATGTTGCCCTTTTTCTGCATGGCCTCCGGCGGCACGCGGACCACGTAACAGTCATTATCGAGTTTTGCCTTGAGCGCCCCGCCTGCGACTTTCTCATACTGAACCACGGGAGCGTCCGGCGCGTCGGCTTTCGCTTCTTCGTATTTTTCGGAAAGGTTGTTATGGCTGCCATCGCAAGTCGGTTGGGTCCTGGTGTGCTTGCAGGCGCAAAACAGGATTTCGCCATCGGCCTGGGCGACGAATTCCACCGGGGTAAATTCGGTGCCCTTGTGTGAGCCGTCGCAAAACGGTTGTTTCGCAGATCGGCCGCAGGAACACCAGAAATATTTCTTGCCGGCCCGCACGGTTTCGAGGCAGGGCTTGCGTTTGGCAATGAGGGGCTCAGGCATCAATGGCTTCCTTTTCTGTTCAGCACAGCTCTGTTCAGTTTAACCCAAAGCTGCCGGGCGAGGTTTCGTCATTATCTTTGAGCACCCTGTTGGTGCCCCTTACTCTTTCGAGTCGCCTTTTGTCGAGGGCAAGATGATGTCGCCATTTCTTTCCAATTCGATCATATCCTGGTAAATGGCATCTCGCCGCGCCGTAAATCGGGTCAGCCAGTCTTCAAATCGCGGATCGCCACGAAGGTTGGCGAGGAACAGATTCGATTCGGGAGCCTGACCTAAAAAGTCCCGGCTCAGAATGCCACCATCGGGCAGCGAGAGGCTGGCCTCCAGTTGCTGCAGGGCTGCATCCGGTCTGCCGAGAATGCTGTTGATTTCAGCGGCCAGGTATTGCTTTCCCGGGTCGTTGAAATTTCCCCGCACCAAGGGCTCGTTCGGCACTGTTTCCAGCAATGGCAATAGCACCTGCCGGGCCTGTTCAGGTTTGCCCTGTGCCATCCAGGCAGCGCCTTGCACCAACAATCCGATACGACGCACGTTTTCGATGACCAATCCCTGTACGCTGTTGTCCGAGTAAAGTTGTTGCAGAGCCAGCCCTTTTTGCAGGGCGCACTCGAAGTCTCCGGAGGACAGGCAAACGATCGCCTCTGATCGCAATGTCCAGCCATGCTCATCGGCTTGAGTGCCGGACTGGTTTTCCCGCACCTTGCGGGTGCCGGCAGACAGCGCAGCGTACTCAGCCTTTGCGGTATCGATCCTTGTCTGGGCCGATAGCAGCGCATCAGAGGCTCCGAATTTCTGCTGGACAAAATCGAGCCAGGCCTGCGCACGGCCAAAATCCGCCACGTTGCGCCAGTAGCTGGCCATTTCGATGCCACCGTTCAGGGTGATACCGTTAGCGGCCAGGTAGCGTGAAACCCAAACGGCCGCAAGGTCCGGGCGGCCGTAATACTGGTCGTGCAATTGCGCCAGGTCATAATAGAAAATGCCTTCCTGGGGAAAACGTTGCACTGCTTCTTCAAGGGCTTTCACAGCTTTATCGACCTGGTCCAGTGCATTCAGGGCAAACGACTTTTGGCGATAGATCATTTTCGCATTCGGGTCGAGTTCCCCGGCCTGGCTGAGCAGGCGATAGGCTTCTGCCGGATCCGTATTGATCAGCGCAAGACCAAGGCCGGATGTCGCTCCTGCGCTGTTGGAATTCAACTTCAGTGCCCGGCGATAATTGACCACGGCTTCGTTGACATTCCCGGTACGCCAGTAGTAGAAACCCAGCACTGTGTAAGCCTCTGCCAGCCCAGGGTCGATCTCGATGGCGGTCTGCGCAGCCTGCAATGATTGCTGCGCGTAGTGTTCGAACGTACTTCCGGACCCGGTGGCAAAGGCCAGGCTGTTGTATACGGCAGAAATTGCCACCCAGGCCCGGGCATAATCAGGATCAAGCTTGACTGCTCTGTTCAGTAATTGCAGGGGCAGAAAAGCGTCCTCATCTGCCTCGGCGAGTTTGTCCGTGGTCAGTTCGCCCCGCTCGGCCCGGGCCAGCATCACCAGGTCATAGGCCTGCGGGTTGTCGGTGCCGTTGCGCAGCACCCTGGCGCGGTCATCTTCACTGAGAGTGACCTGCAGATTGCTCACGATCTCACCCGCAATGCGATCCTGCAGTTCAAAAATGTTTTCCATGCGGCCATCGAAACTTTGTGACCACAGATGCACGCCGTCCGTCGTATTGATCAGCTGGGCGATAACCCGCACGTCGTTTCCGGCGCGTTGCACACTGCCTTCCAGCAAGGTTCTCACGCCCAGGATTTTCCCAATCTCACGCGCATCGCGGTTGGTGCCTTTGAACTGGAAGGACGAGTTACGAGCGATGACTTTGAGGCCCTTAATCTGCGCCAGCTTGTTCAGCAGTGTATCGGCCAGCCCATCGGCGAAATAGCCCTCCGACTCGTTTCCGGAGAAGTTTTCAAAGGGTAAAACGGCAATGGACTTTTCAGTGATTGCGGAGGCAGCGTCCGGGCTTTGGGCCGGTGATGACGCTTCCTGTGTAGGGGTC
>SHZL01000088.1 GCA_009692275.1 Lysobacterales bacterium
GGACGAGCCCGAAATCTGTCGCGTGGCAACGGTGGACGCCGTATTTGGTGAATCCCTGCACCGGTGGTTCGGGGTCATTTTCTGGTTTGCCCTGCTCGGCGTGGCCGGTGCATTCATGTACCGCATCGTGGACTGGCTGGCGCGTGAGCCATCCAGCCTGTCCGCTGCCCAGAAGCAGCTTTTTGCCCGCACCCGGCAGGTTCTCGACTGGCCCGCGGCACAGCTCATGACCCTGGCGCTGGCTATCGCGACCGATTTTGATTCCGTATTCCTGGCGTGGAAGCGTTACCACGATGAGCAGGGTCACGGTTTGTTCGAAGGCAACAACGGCTTCCTCCTGGCGAGTGCACGGCAGATCGTCCTCAGTGGTCACGCCGCCAGGGATGGTTATGCGGACCAGTTGGACGGGCCGCTGGCTACTTTGAAACAATCCATGGACCTGGTGTGGCGTGTGCTCGGTGTGTGGGTTACCGTTCTGGCGCTGCTGCTGCTGATCGACGTTATTACCTGAGCCATATGAATTTATTGCTGGCCGCAGTGCTGGCCGTAGTGCTGACCTTTGGGCTGCTGTTCTGCAGCCTGCCACTGGCGGCTGACATCGGGTTGCCGCAGGCGGATGGCACTGTGCTGGTGCTGCCCCACCCCGCGCAGTCCATCATCACCCTGGCGCCCAACCTGGCCGAACTGGTTTATGCCGCCGGCTCTGGCGACCGCTTGATTGCCACGGTGGAATACAGCGACTACCCGGAAGCTGCTGCCCGGCTGCCCCGTGTCGGTGATGCATTCCGCCTGGACCTTGAGCAGATTCTCAGCCTCAAGCCGGACTTGGTCATCGCATGGGACAGCGGCAATCCGCAAGCAGCGATCGCCCGCTTGCGCTCACTTGATGTAGCAACCTGGTCGGTCGAGATCCGAGAGCCCGCAGATATTGCGGCGATACTTGAGCAAATCGGCCAGGCCACCGGGAAACCGGAGGCGGCCCAGGAAGCTGCCGCGCAGATACGATTAGAGCTGGTGGAGCTTCAGCAACAGTATGCCGGGGCCACAGTTGTGAGCTACTTCTACCAGGTTGCTTCCAGTCCGCTCTACACCATCAACGGCCAGCACCTGGTTTCCCGCGGTTTTGAGTTATGCGGGGGCGCGAACATTTTTCAGGACGCTGCCATGCTGGCGCCGCAGGTCAGCTACGAGGCCGTGATAGCCGCCGATCCGCAGGTCTTGCTCGCGTCTGCATCACCCGGCGAAGAAAATTCGTTGACCAGGTGGCTGGATTGGCCCCGCATGCAGGCAGTCCGCAAGGGTGCCTTGTTCACTTTGCCAGCGGACGAAATCAGCCGTGCGACGCCACGAACCCTGGATGCATTGGCTGAGGGTTGCAGGTTGTTAAACGAATCAAGAACCGCCAGTGGCCGTTAGGGCTGCTAATTGGCGTTCTGTTTTTTGATCCGGTCCCACTTTTCAAACAATTCTTTTATCGCTCCTTGAATATTGCTCTCCGTCCTCTGCGGATCCGAAGACACGGATTCTTCCGCAATACCCCGCCAAACAATTTTCTTGGTGGCTACCGCTGCAGCATCTATGACCAAAGTGCCTTCAGTGAAGGTGGATTCCGTAGTTGTTGCCATTCCCATACCACCAAACCGGCCCCAACCCACGCCAAAACCAATTCCCGGTCCCATGGTGTTGAGCACAACATTCTGCTTGGTGGAAGCGTCATAGGTGATTTGCAGATCCGGATTTTCCGTTACTTGCGCCAAGCCCTGACCGATGAACGCCTGGATGATCATGCCCTGCACCTTTTGATCCATGATCGGGTCTTGCTGCGCCAACATGCCAGTGGGGTTGGGGGTCAATTGGAAGGTATGAAAATTATTGAAATTTACCGTGTTGTCGTAATCCACGTTGACGTCATAGGCCTGTACTGATGCGGAAAGCAGGCTGGCGACTAAACCGACGTACGCGGCCCGGCAGAAGTTGAAGGACATGGTGTTCATCGCGTAGTTCTCCTTAAATCACGTTATATGAGAGAGCCCCATCTATCTTACGGGGCATACCTGAGCTGGCTGAAATCTCTGCGTGTTAGCGAATGGTGCAAGCGCCTAAAACGATAAAACCAACCGCTTCGCCCGCCACTGCGAGAGTCATGCTGCCGGTTTCCTCGGAGATTAGCACGCTCCATGCGTACTCATCATCGGTGCCCTGCACGCTCATGCGATTATTGGGCAGGTGCTCCACCGCGTCGATGGTGCTGGTACGTTCAACCACGTGCTGACGGGTCGTGGAGGCTGTTTTGGTGGCGAAGTCGATTTCCATGAACACCGGGAAGCCTACCATCCAGGGCGCTCCCGATGTACAAACCCCCGACTCCTCATCGCATGATGTGGCGTGGATGGCAGCGCACAGCAAGGGTTTGGAGCCATCGAAAGGACCCTCGGCTTGCGCCACCAGGGACCAGGTCAGCATCGCGGCACCCATTATGCAACAGAGAACATATTTTCCCATTTCAATTCCTCATCTGATTACCACACGTCGGTGCTATTGGCTGACTGTGTATTCACGCCCTTGCAGGCATACAGTGTAGGCACGACTAAAATTCGCCTGTTGTTGCGCGTAGTTTGCAGCCTGCTGATTAGCCCAGGCTTGCTGCTGCTGAGCTTGCTGCTGCTGCTGCTGATGTTTACTCATACCACCCACCAATGCCCCCGAGGCAGCACCAATGGCCGCGCCTTTGCCCGCGTTACCGGCAATCGCACCCACCGCAACACCCACCAGTGCTCCCGTGAGCAGGCCTTTGCCCACGCTCGAAGTCGGTGCGGTCTGGGGGGGTGGCGGCGAGGTGGGAGTCATCTGCGCGGCTGGATTAAAACCCGTTTGTTCGGAAGCCCAACTCATGCAGGCCCCCTCGTCCTGCTTTTGCTGGTCTTTTGACTGTCCCTTGGCTGGATAGACAAAAATCTGAGCTGCTTGCACTGTGCAGCTGATCAGGAGTACTGCACTCGCAACACACAATTTGAAATTCAACATATCGTAGGCTCCATGGCGCCCGGAATTGGTGCGGAGACCGGAATGCAGGGTGCATTCCGGCCGCTGGCTCATGACTACACTTTATTCTGTGGAAACAACCATGGGACCCCAGAAATTGCCCTTCATCTGCTCTTCAGCGGTGGCCTTGGTGTTCACTTTGGCGCCGAGGAAATAGGTCTTCTTCGCCGCAACATCAACGGTCAATTCGTCGGTGTAAATGTTGTCTTCAGTCATTCCCATGCTGGTGCCCCATTCAGCATTGAACACCAGACTGACTTTAACTACATGGCTGCCGGGTGATACCGGCGCATTGGCGCCTGGATCAGGCATCTTTCCGTCAATCGACTCAATGTTCACTCTGAATACGCTGTCGCCAGGGTGGTCATTGGGGATAACGGTCAAATAGCCCCATTCCGCCGCCGAAACCTGGCCGGCAAACAGGACTGAAGCGGCAACTATGGCCAGGGCGAAAATTTTCTTCATGATCAAAACTCCTTCAGGTTGATAACAAAATACACTCACATCCTACCTCCCTACCGCACATACTATCAAACGCGGCAACATGCCCCGCGCGCGAATGCTTACTGCGCCGGTGTCGCTTGCTGGGCTTCTCCCAAATGCGAGATAAGCAAATCCGCCCAATGCCGCAGAATCTGGTCGGCTTCCATGGTATTGGTCACGCTGTTGGCCATCATGCCGATTCCGCCTTCCTGCCCTGCTTCCGGGTCAATGACCCGCGCCAATAAGGTGCTGGTGGCCGAATCATACAGCTCCATGTAGAGCGTCATTTGCCCGGCCGAGGCCACAAATGTGGCGCTCATCCCGGGAGTCATCATGTCCGGCGCCGTGACATCAAGGTTGATGATAGCCGGGCGCAGTAACAGGACGTTAGGTCCGGTCGTATCGACCACCGGGTGGCCTCTTTTGACCATTTCCTCGGTGAACACCTTGGTGAATTCTGCCGACAACTTCGTGGTGATGTTAGTCATCTCCAGCGTAGTCATCTGACCATCAAGCCCGATCTCGTTCATGTTGTAGTTGCGCTGGTAATTGGCTTCAAACTGCACGAAACAGTCAAGAATCTTGACCTCGGTATATTGTGAGAGCGATGTAATACCCGGTTTGACATAGAGTGCATAAACCTTGCTGTGTGGCACCAGTTGCAGTCCATCTGAGCTGGTCTGAGGCAGCTGACTCTCTGCGATGGCAGCTGAACACAGGCTGAATGCCAGCAGTGCACACACTAGAAATCGGGCTGCGACGAAGGCAGGCATGCTAAAAGAGGTAGGTTTCAAAGCATTCTCCATGAATTAAGGCGTTTTCCGGCTCGCCAATAGACCGCCCAAAGCCCATATTTCTGACACATCTGCTGGCCTGTGTGCCAACGATTTTGACATGCTCATGGGTTGCCTGCTCTGTGGCACGAAATGTGGGTGCCTAATGTACCAAATCCCTGTAAGAAGAAACAGCCCGAGCCAGACAGCCCGAGCCAGACCAGCAGACTGTTGAACAGGCCGGTTTGGAGCCTTGCTTAATGCTAACCCGCCGAAAAGCGTAAAAAACTTGAATTTCTGGCGCAAAACCGCTGGCATACAGTATAAAATTCGGCAGGCTATGGAATCCACAGGAGCACGACTCAATGTGCCAGCTAACTGAATCGTTCCCGGCCCGAGCCACAGCCTCAGCGCCCGCCGTTGGTATCCATACCCTGCTGCAAAAGTGCTGCGGGTTTTTCCTGGTTCTGACCCTGCTGGGTGGCTGTGCTTCCTACGGCGTTATCGTAAACAAGCCCATACCCGCCGAGCGGACCGGCCCCGCCTACTCCCTGAACACCTGGGCTGAATTCAGCAAAGACAGCGACATCACGTTCATCGTGTCATTTTCCGGTGGCGGTGCGCGTGCCGCCGCCATGGCCTACGGGGTGCTGCAGGAACTGCGTGACACCAACGTGATAATCGACGGTCAGCAGAAGCGACTGCTGGACGAGATTGATCAAATCAGTTCCGTATCCGGCGGGAGTTTCACGGCGGCCTATTACGGCCTGAACGGCGACGGGATATTCAACACCTTCGAGGATAACTTCCTGCGCCGTGACGTGGAAGGGCATTTGACCAAGAGCTTGTTCAACCCGTTTCACTGGTTTGGCCACAAAGGCCGCACCTAAAGGGCCATCGAATACTACCAGGACATCTTGTTCCATGACGCCACCTTTGCCGACATGCTCAATCCGGAGCGCCCCATGATCATCATCAATGCCTCGGACCTGGCGCAAGGCTTCCGTTTCTCGTTCATCCAGGGCTATTTCGATTTGCTCTGTTCAGACCTCTCGACCTATCCCGTAGCCAATGCAGTGGCAGCTTCTTCAGCCGTGCCGGTGGTGTTCAACCCGGTTGTGATTGAAAACTTTGCCGGCTGCGATGGCCTTGCCTGGGCCTGGTCACCCCAGGCTGAGGAAATGGCCAGGAAAGATGCAGAGTTCGCCATCATCTACGAGGGAGCGAAGTCCTACAAAGAGAAGGAAAACCGTAAGTATATTCACTACGTGGATGGCGGCATTACCGATAACATGGGATTGCGCGCCATGACCGATGCGCAGTTACACCTCTATAACGCGGCAACTGTGGTCATGGTTAAAGACAAATTGACAAACATGACTCAAATGCTATCCACTCCGGAAAATCCCATCACAGCCTATTTCATTGAAGTTGGTTTTGATGACGTGCCACAACCCCAATTGAAATATTTTCTGAACAAGGTTCCCACCTCGTTCAATCTTACCAACGAACGGTCGATACCCTGATTGCAACCGCGCGCACATTGTTGCACAACGATCCCACCTTCCGAGAATTCCTGGCCACGGTATCCGGGCAGCAACCGTCCGAGGCGCCGGTCGCTGTGCCGGTTGAGAAGCCAGCCAAATAAGTCCGCCTTAAGGTATGTAAGCCCGCTTCACAGCAGCGGGCTCATCATGCCCACGACGTTGTGCCATAAACGGCGCCCCAGAGACCAGGCTGCGACGTCGTCCAGCCTGACTCCCCTGGACGCTGCCAGGTAGACCCGCTGCCGGGTTTGCATCTCGCCGGTCAGTTTCCTGTCGAAGAACAGGATGTTGTTCTCGTAGTTCAAATCGAAACTGCGCCGGTCCATATTGGCCGAACCGATCAGGGTGATGTCATCATCCACCGTCACTGACTTGGTGTGCAGCAAGCCGCCGACGTATTCAAACACCTTGACCCCCGCTTCCAGCAGTTCCAGGTAATAGCTGCGACTGGTGGCCGCCACCTCCCAGGAATCGTTGCGCGCCGGAAAAATAATGGTGGTATCGACTCCGCGATGGGCGGCCGCACACAGCGCAGCCTGCATGGATTCCTTGGGAACGAAGTACGGCGTGGTGATGAGCAATGCATGGCGTGCTGCATGCATCAGGGTTTCAAAGGTTTCGGGCATGGCTGAGTTACGCACTGTGGGCCCGGTGGCAATCACCTGCGCGGTAAAACCCGGGCTGGACTCCGCGATGGGCTCCTCGAGAAGGTGGCGGATGTCTTCATTCACGCAACTCATCCAGTCGCCAATGAACACATGCTGGTTTTGCCGCGCAATCGGCCCTTCAAAACGCATCAGCGCGTCGACCCAAGGCGCGAACTTCGGTTTCACCCGGAACTCCGGGTCAGCGCAGTTCTGGCTGCCGCAGTAGGTGATCCGGTTGTCGATGACGACGATTTTGCGATGGTTGCGCAGGTCAATCCGGCCCAGCGCTACCCGCATCAGCAGGTGATCAATGCGCAATGCCACCGCCAGTTGCACCCCGACTTGCCGCATCTCCTGCCAGCTTTTCGAGCGAATCATGGCGCGTGAACCCAGCCCATCGGCCATGGCCCGGCAGCTGACTCCGCGGGCGGCAGCGCGCTTGAGGGCGTCAATCACCTTGCTACCGTTGTAGTCCTCCAGCCAGATATAAAAAATCAGGTGGATATGGTCCCGCGCCGCATCCATATCGGCCACGATGGAGTCGATCCCGCGGTTGGAATCCGCCATCAGTTGCGCTGAATTGCCACCCACCGGGGCAAACCCGTTGATTGTCTCGCCTTGCCGGAACAAGGGTTCGCACCGTTCCGGGAAATTTGCACGCAGCCAGTCGGCATTCTCAGACCGTGGAGGAATTGCCGGTGGCATGGTCGCAAGCGCCGCCGCCACCCGCTCCGCGCGCTTTCGTCCGATGTTGGTCTCGCCAAACAGAATGTAGGCAATGATGCCGGCAACCGGAACCACTGCGATTGCAACCACCCAGGCTATACGTGATTCCGAGTCTCGGTGCGGCCGCAGGATGGCCCGCGCCATGAACGCCGCGTGCACCAGCACCGCTCCAACGGAGGCAAACGTCACCCACATGCTTAGGTTTCTCCGGTGACCATTTCACGCCTGGGGAAAGTGCAATCATTCGCGATTTCATCATTCCCGCGAAAGCGGGAATCCAGAATGTCCCTTGACCTTCCTGGATTCCAGCCCGTGGCCACAATAACTGGATTAATCAGGGTTTCCCTACAACTTGAAAACCGCCCCACGCTGTGGTCCTTTGACCACCAGGTCAGATGCTACTGAGTGGTCGAAATTGTAATCCAGGTAACGATAGGTCAACACCGCGTCGAAGCTGGAAAAGTGATAACCGACCCCGGTATAAGCCTGCCAGGTGCTGCTGCCGTTGGTGCCCCAGCCAACATCAAAATACATGGGCAGGTACCAGGTCTGGCTAAGGTTGATGTTGCCGCGCGTGCCGACAATGCCGTCCCAGAACGTAGCCGAGTCGGATTTGTTGAACACCGTGTTGTCATTGACATCGATCTGGATGCCCAGGTCGAGCCAGAAGTAACGTAAGCCTCCGATGACTTCGATCCGCGCGTCATCGCCGTTATGCAGCGCGTAGCCAACGGTAGGCGTGACGATCCAGGATTTCATATCCAGTTTGTCATTGATCGTCACGGCAGTGCCGTCGGGCAGCGTGGCGTCTCGCAAATTGTTCTTTTGGCTGAGGTTCAGGTAAATGACATCTGCCATCACGGACCATTTGTCATTGCGCGCGCCGAACTCAGTCATGAGCGCAAAATCCAGATCATTCAGGATCTGGTAGAACGGAAGGTGTACTTCCTGGCCGCCCGTGGTGTCGATGTTCATGTTGGCACCCCAGAAGTAGATGTCCGCGATGTATTCCCAGTCGGAGCCACTGCCCGTATCCGCGGCGAAGGCGGGCGCCGTGGCTGACAGCATTAAAGCCAGTGCCGCGGCAGAAAACAGCTTTGTTGCGGTGCAATACAGTTTGGTGTTCATCAGTTAGTCCCCCAGCTTTAGTGTTTTTGGACTCAGGTTTCCCGGCATTATACCCGAGGCTTCACCATGAGTCAGTTTACCGGGGCAGGCGCCTGACCTGAACCCGTTGGACCCGCTGCCGGTTCTTCGAGTTTGAAGAACTGCAGCGTTTTCTCCTCAACGAAAGAGTAAAAGGGATTCCAGCGCATACGCAGCATTTCATCAGCGGGAACCTGCAGAACCCCCCCTTTCACCACGCAAAGCGAGATCCCCCAGGTGAACGCCTGGACTTTGCGCGCGACCCTCACCGCCGTACAAGGGGTCATCCGGCGGGAAAGGCAGCGCCATGTGGGACAGGGAATACACGGTGCGCGGCCAGCTCAGACCGAGATCGGCGGTGGTGGTGATGTCCGACCCGGCCTGTTGGCTGGCAAGTAACACCTCCAGGGTTTTGTCATCCTTGTTCATCACAAAGCTAAGAGTAAACGTCTTACCGGGATTAGCTTGCAGGGCCGCGAGCATCTTGCCCGGATTCCAGTTCAGGATCGGCTCCATTTGCGCCACGCGATTGATATCGAATAAAACCAGTTCATGCCCGCCCTTGGGCAGGCGGTCAAACAGGTGCTCAATCAGGTCTGGCGCAAGCACCGTGGCATCCACAATGGACGAAAACGCCAAAATCGGTGGAACCCTGCTGAGCTTGTTCTGTTTGCCAAGAGCCGTAATTTGCTGCTGGATTTGATCGGTTAATTTGTACGCCACGTCGGCGGCATTGACCGCAAATGAGCCGTATTTGTAGGGATCGCACTCCGGCAGCAAGCCGGTCCAGGACAATTTTTTGAGCCCGAGAAGCACGCCCAACCTGGCCTGCCAAACGGCAAAAGCCGCAGCCCTGGATACTCCAATCTCAGGGGAAAGAAGCACCAGGCGGCTCACCTGGGGCAACGACGGATCAGCCACAGCATCCAGCGTGTAATTCACTGCGAGCGCCCCACCGTTGGAATAACCCATGATGTACACCGGCTGGCCATGCGCTTGTTCAGCCGCATGACGCATGGCCAATTTCACTGCGGCGGCCATATCCTGCCAGGTCACCCGCAGCAGGCCGGAAGAGCCCGTGCCATGGCCCGGAACGCGCAGGCCGATCACGTAGGCTCCGTTGCGGTGCAGTGCCTCGGCAAAGCTGTGCAGGCTATAAGGAGAATCCGTCATACCATGCAGCATCACCACGACCGCCTTGGGTGATTCCACGGGCATTTCGTAACTGCGGTTCCAGTTCTGTGGCCAGCGACCCGGAAAGGACAAACTGTCCCGGCTGAAGCGGTTGATCTGGGTCGATTCATCCGAAACGACATGTGCCTGAATCTGCTCGTCCAGTTGTTTGAACAAGCGGTCTTCCAGCGCAAGGTAGTCCTTGAAGGTGCTTACCTCGGAGTCAGCGGTACGGCCAAGCA
>SHZL01000089.1 GCA_009692275.1 Lysobacterales bacterium
CAGCGTGGGCGTTATGGGCGCTGTCGCTGATGCAGTGCTGCAGGCGGGCGGAAAAGCCGTTGGTGTCATTCCGAAAAACCTGGCCCAGAAGGAAATTGCCCACCAGCAGCTGGATGAATTGTTCGTAGTCGACTCCATGCACGAGCGCAAAGCCATGATGGCCGATCTTTCCGACGGTTTCATCGCATTGCCGGGAGGCTGGGGCACCCTGGAGGAAATTTTCGAGGCGCTGACCTGGGCGCAACTGGGCCTGCACCTCAAGCCCTGTGGCTTACTCAACGTCGCCGGATACTATGACCACCTCGGCGCATTCCTGGAACACGCCATGCAGCAGGGATTCGTGCGCGAGGAATACCGGCCAATGATGATGATCGAAAGCGCGGCGTCCACGCTGCTGGATCGATTCGCGGGTTACCAGCCGCCGCTGGTCAGAAAGTGGATCAACATCGGCGAAACTTGAGCTGCTTGCAGGAAAACACTCCGGTTCACTCGGAACCAAAGGTCGTTTCGAAACGCCAGGTGCGCACGATTTGCAGGATATCAACCTGCCTGGCAATGTCATCCGGCAGCGGCGCATAGGGCCCTGCCAGTTGCACGATGTTGCGCGCTGCGTCATCAATTTCCCGAATGCCTGAACTGCGCATCACCTGGATGCTTTCTATGGATCCGTTCTGGTGGATACCCACGGACAGGACCAGGTCGCCATGCAGTTTCTTTTGGCGCAGTTCGACCGGGTAATTGAGGTTGCCTACCCGCTCGACTTTGGCCACCCAACCACTCATGTAACTGGCAAACTCGTATTGCTTGGTGTTGGCGGAAATCTGCTTACGCCGCGGCAGCTTGGATACAAACTGCTTACGCTGGCTGAGTTCCGGCTGCAAGCTGGCCATGTCCATGCTCTGCCGCATCAGGCGCGCTGCACTCGGGGCTGCCAGTTCAGGCTGCTCAATTTCGGTCGTCTCCTTCACTCTGGCCTGCTCTGCCTCATGCGTGATGACTTCCCGTTGAGTGGTTTGCGGCACAGGAACTTCCGGCGTGCTCTGCAATAGGTCATGGCCCTGGGCTGGAATGGGCAGGATGCCGCTCTCCGGTTGCGAAGGCCGGTGTTTCTCTTTCGACTCACCTCCGCCCTGCTGGTTGGCCTGGGCCAGGAAGTCTGCCTTGTCCGGTTCTTTTTCAGATCGCCACTTCACCAGCACGACATCCAGCGTATCGGCCAACCTGGGCATGGGGTTCAACTCGGGGCCAAAGCGCACACCCAGCAGGATCACCGCGTGCAAGGCAATCGCGCCCGTCAGGCATAGCATGAACCGGTCATGCAACCAGTTGGGCTGCGCTTTGATTCTGCTTCTCATTGCCTGCCGTGCTGTTGTTCCATGGCGTTAAAGAGATCGGCCGCGATATTCAGACCAAACTGTGCGTCCAGTTCGCGAATGCACGTCGGGCTGGTCACGTTGATCTCTGTGAGGTAGTCGCCGATCACATCCAGCCCGGCAAACAGGATGCCGCGACGACGCAGTTCCGGCCCCACCTGTGCGCTGATCCAGCGGTCCCGTTCGCTTAGCGGTACCCCTTTGCCGGTGCCGCCCTTGGCCAGGTTGCCGCGAAACTCACCCGGGCCGGGTATCCGTGCCAGCGCATACGGCGCAGGCACCCCGTCCACCAGCAGGATGCGTTTATCGCCCTGCGTGATTTCGGGAATGTATTTTTGCACCATGATCAGGTCTCTATCGCCCCGGGTAATGGTCTCAATGATCACATTCAGGTTCGGGTCATCCGGCCGCGCCTGGAATATCGATTCGCCACCCATTGCTCCCAGCGGCTTGACCACGGACAAGCCATGCTCGGCGACGAATGCCTTAACGTCCGCGCTGCTCTGCGTAATCCAGGTGGGCACACAACACTGCGGAAACTGGGTAAGGAAACACTTTTCATTGGCATCGCGCAGGGACTGTGGGCGATTGACCACCAGCACGCCGGCGCGCTCTGCCAGGTCGAGGATGTACGTGGTGTAGACGTAAGCGAGGTCGAAGGGCGGATCCTTGCGCATCAGCAGGAAGTCGAGCGAGGCCAACTCGAGCTTGGCGGGTTCATCCAGCGTGAACCAGTTCTCCTTCTGGTCCCGCACTTCCAGCGGACGCATCACTCCCAAAGCCGTGCCATCGTGCACGCTCAGATCAGATGGCTCCATGTACCAGAGCTCATGGCCACGGCGCTGCGCTTCCAGCAACATGGCAAACGTTGAATCCTTGTAGGGCTTGATAGCGGAGATGGGATCCATCACCACCCCGGTTCGGCGTGGGATTCCTGATTGGTGCGCGGCTGCTGACATACATCCTTCCTTGTTTAAAACCTGGTGACCTTTCCCTGTACAGCATCTTCCGGCAAGGCTGCAGCCCATATTATCAGGCTCAAATGCTGTCCGTTCCAGCTTTCGCACAGAAAACCGGCTGAAATGGAAGCCGGAAAAACAATTCAGGTATTTTGTAACTTTCCAGCATAAGCTCTTGTAACCACTGGCTTGTGCGCCCGGAAGTGGTAGTATATGGATTCTTAGCAAACTGGGTTGAGAGGGTGTATTCTCACAGGGGGCCGGGAAGGCCTGCAACAGTAGTATCTAACGATGGATTTTATGACTCAGCAACACGCTAACGGCACAGCCGTCAAACTCAACGGTACGGCGCAGGCATCAGGTCTTCGTATCCTGGTCGTCGATGACAGTGCAACCATACGTCGTTCGGCGGAAAGCATGCTGGTAGCAGAAGGCCACGAAGTGGTGACTGCGGAAAACGGCTTCGACGCCCTGTCCAAAGTGGCGCGCCACAACCCCGATCTCATCTTTGTAGACATCATGATGCCGCGCCTCGATGGCTACCAGACCTGCGCCATCATCAAGAACAACTCACAGTACCGGGCTACCCCCGTCATCATGCTGACCAGTAAGGACGGCCTGTTTGACCAGGCGCGCGGGCGCGTGGTGGGTTCAGACCTCTACCTGACCAAGCCATTCACCAAGGACGAGTTACTGGCAGCGGTGGCGCAACACACATCCGCCCGGTAATCCATAAGCAAGCAGAACCATCGAGGTCCACGAACAGGGAACGTGAAGGGACAGATGAAAACAAAGAACGACAGGGCAGCTTTTCACAAGTTGCAGGAATATCAACGCCGCAGCGAGGTATTCAAGCCGGGCACAGGTGCCAGCGGCAGCCATTCGCAGGAATGGAGCGGCGTAACGTTTCGCCTGGGCGATTCCCGCCTCGCCTGCAACATCGAAAAAATCCAGGAAATACTTCCCATTCCATCGGCCACGCCCGTGCCGGGAGCCAAACCGTGGATCCTCGGGCTGGCCAATGTGCGCGGTAACCTGATGACCATTATTGACCTTGGCTGGTACCTGGAAGGCACACAATCACAGCTCACACCCCGCAGTCGCCTGTTGTCCACCGGCCCGCAAAAGTCGCCGGTAGGGTTGCTCATTGACGAGGTTTTCGGCCAGCGCCACTTCCTCAACAGTGACGCGGGCGATGCTGAGCTGCCGGAAAATTCTTCGCTGCGCCCGCTGGTGCGCAGGCAGCATCGGCTCGGCAGCGAGTCCTGGCAGGAGTTGGATCTCGATCAGCTGTTCAAGACCACGGAGTTTCTCAATGGCGCTGCGACGTAAAATTCTGCGCAAGCGGGGGCAAGCCACCCAAAAGGGCTATTTACTCAATCCTGAGAAAGAGCAAAAGCACATGAAAACCGAAACTTCCAGGCCGGCACTGCAGCGCTCGGGGCTTTTATACATCATGGTCGGCTTACTCGTGTTCCTGCTGGCCTTCGTTGCGGTGACATTTTTTCTCATCACGCGTGACAGCCGCAACCAGCAGACATGGATTGGCCACACCACCAATGTCCAGGTGCTTTCCCAGCAAATGGCTAAGTCTGCACTGGAATCTGCTGAAGGAACCCTGGTCGCATTTGTCGAACTGGGCAATGCACGCGGCGACATTGAGCACGATATGACCAGCCTGATGGACGGCGACCGGGTTCAATCCCTGCCGCCGCTGCCACGCTCGATGCGCGAGTCCGTTACGACATTGAACGAGACCTGGGAGCGCATCGATTCGAATGCGCAAACCATCCTCAAGCGGGAAGACCTGATCCTGGACGTGGCGAAATCCAGTGCCGAATTCATTGACGTACTGCCCAAAATGCAAACCTTGACGGATGACGCAGTCCGGGTCCTGACCAGGAACGATGCTTCCAACCAGCAGATCTTCGTCGCCGGCAGGCAATTGGTCCTGTCCGACCGGATTCTGCGCCACCTCAATGAGATCCTGCGGGGCGTCAACGGCGTCGCCGATTCCGTGGCCAATTTCCGCAAGGAAGTCGATTACTTTGATCAGATGCTGAACGCATTGCTGCACGGCAGCAACACGGTGGGTGTGTCCCAGGTACGCAATACCGAGGCCCTGGATGACCTTGCCCAGGTCAGTGATTTGTGGATCGGGATCAAGCCCCAGATTGCACTCATCCTCACTTCATCAGAAGACCTGGTAGCGGTGCGCACCGCTGCCGACAATATCTTCCTGGATAGCAAGGACATGTTTGACCAGGCGCGATTGGTCTCCGAAGTCATACAGGCACGATCCAGTTCACAAATCTGGCCCTCGCTGTGGTCAGGGTCCCTGGCCCTGATCCTGATGCTGGCCATCGTTTCCTGGCTGGTGCGGGCTTTCCTCACCGCCGAACGCAAACGCGCGCTGGATGCGGGCACACAAAACCAGCGTAACCAGCAGGCCATCATGCGTTTGCTGGATGAAATGGAATCCCTGGCCGATGGTGACCTGACGGTGCACGCCACGGTTACCGATGACATGACCGGCGCCATTGCGGACTCCGTCAATTTTGCGGTAGAGCAACTGCGTGGCCTGGTCACGGGAATCAACCTGACCGCCCTGACCGTGGCTGAATCAGCGCAGGAAACCATGGCTACCACCGGTAACCTGGCCAAGGCTTCAGGCCGGCAGGCAGAGCAGGTACGGGCAGTGACGGAAACCATCAACGAGATGGCAGGTTCCTTTGACAAGATGGCCGCCCGCTCACGTGAATCAAGCGAAGTAGCGGCCCGGTCGGTAGCAATTGCCAATAACGGTTCGCAAATGGTGCAACAAACCATTCGCGGCATGGACACGATTCGTGACCAGATCCAGAAAACGTCCAAGCGCATCAAGCGCCTCGGTGAATCGTCGCAGGAAATCGGCGATATCGTCGAGCTCATCAATGGCATCGCCGAACAGACCAACATCCTGGCCTTGAACGCGGCCATCCAGTCCGCCTCGGCGGGTGGCGCAGGACGTGGTTTCGCGGTCGTAGCCGATGAAGTTCAACGGCTGGCCGAGCGTGCCACAAATGCTACGCGGCGCATTGAAATGCTGGTGCAGAACATCCAGACAGACACTGCCGAAGCAGTGGTGTCGATGGAGTCGACGACTTCAGAAGTGGTCAACGGCGCCAAGAAAGCCGAAGACGCAGGTGAGGCCCTGGGCCGGATCGAGTCCGTATCGATCAACCTGTCACGCATGATTGAAGAAATCGCGCAGGAGGCACAGGCTCAGTCCGTTACGGCAACCAGGGTGGCAGGGGAAATGACGGCAATTCGCGACATTTCCATCCAGACCTCTGAAGGCACCAACCAGACAGCCCACTCCATGGGTGAGTTGGCCAGCCTCGTGGCGCAACTGCGCGAGTCGGTAGCCGACTTCAAACTGCCGGTTAAGAAGGAAGCCTGACCGGTTGATGCCGGCTGGCACAGGGAGTGATCGGGAATGATGCTTGAAGGAACCAACGCAAGCGCAGCCATACGCTGGGTTCGCCAGGACCTGGACGAAGCATTGCAGGTCGTGCGCGACAACCTGGAAGCCTTCGCCGCTGACACTTCGGAGCGGGCGCCTTTAAAGATCGTGCAGGACCGGCTGGAGCAGCTGAACCTGACCTTCCTGACCATGGAGCAAAAAGGCGCGAGCATCCTCACGGACGAGATGATTGCGGTTGGCGGGCACATGCTGCACAACGGCAAGGCCAATGATGCTGAATCACTTGCCGCACTGACCGACGCAGTTATCGTGTTGCCATCCTACCTGGACCGCTTGCAGGCTGGCCATGACGATCTGCCCATCCTGCTGTTGCCAACGCTGAACGAACTGCGGGCAACCTACGACGAAACTCTGCTCTCAGAAGGAGCCCTGTTCGCACCACAGCTGGATGTGATGGTCCCGGAACTCGGCGGCAGCGGATCCAATGCCGTCGCTGCCAACGATTTCAGCGTGTTCTCGAATCGAATCCGCAACCACTACCAGATGGGCCTGTTGGGCTGGCTGAAAGCCCAGTCAAATATGGCACTGCTGCAACCCTTACTGCAGGTGTGCAACACGCTGCACACGCGACTGAGCCGGCACAGCCTGCGCCGCTTGTGGTGGATTGCGGAAATGACCATCAGCGGCTTTCGCGATGGCGCGGTGGACAATGACCTGCCCCTGCGCCGGATGTTCGCGCGCCTCGACCTGACCCTAAAGTCCATGAACGAGCATGGCCAGGATGGTCCCTCCGAAGAGGCTTTGACTGCGCTTTCGCGCGCCCTGCTGTTTTACGCTGCCCAGGCCCGGCCCGGCACCAAGGCCATGGATTTGCTGCGCCAGCGATTCAAGCTGGACGAGCTGATTCCGGACCGGGAAGCCCTGTTGCGGGCTCGCGGCGCTGTCTCCGGCCGCGACGCCGGTTTGTTCCGCTCCATTGGTGAGGCAATCCGCGAGGAAATGGCCCTGATCAAGGATACGCTCGACATGGAGCTGCGCACCGGGCGCGTGGACAAAGACCAGCGGGAGTCAAGCGTGGCATCGCTGCGCCAACTCGCAGACACCTTGAACATGTTGAATCTGCCCGTACCGGCACGCGCGGTGGAAGACTTGTTACCTGGCCTGGAAGAAAGCGACGAGAAGGTCAACAACGAACTGGATTCACCCCTGCTGAAACTGGCGCGCAAGCTGATCGAGGTTGAGTCCATTCTGGACAGCCACATTCGCTTGCTGGGGGAGCCGGTCGAATCCGCGGCCGCGACCGGGTACATTGAGCTATCGGCCCACGAGCAGCGATTGGTTGTCAGTTGCGTGCTTGACCAATGCGTAGTCAGCCTGCACGAAGTCCAGGACATCGTGCGCAAGCACCTTGCCGGTGATGCCCAGGAAGATTTCGCTGCACCCTTGAATTCCATCAGCGGGGCCTTGCTCCTGGCCGGCCAGGCAGAAGTGGCCGCATTGACCGACAAACTCGGCCGCGCGCTCCATGCCGGGCTGCACGCCAGGGCCGAGGGCGCCTCGGACCAGGATGTTCGGCTGGAGACGCTGGCAGATGCCGTGGCTGCACTGGAACTGTATTTGACGGGCTGTCGTGACGAACAGTCCAACAGCTTGCGCTTCATCGAGATCATGCACCAACGGCTGGAGGGACTGCCGGAAGCCAGCGCGAGCGGCGAAGTACTGGAGCACACCAGCATCCAGTTGCCTGCGCCGTCGATTGCAGCATCAGCGGCAACACCATCCATTGATCCCGAACTGATGGCGGTCTTCCTCGAGGAATTCGACTCGGTGCGCACCCAACTGGGCACTCAGCTGCCGAAATGGCTGCAGGATGTCGACAATGCCAAGGCCCTGACCGAAGTAAAACGCGGCTTCCATACGCTCAAAGGTAGCGGCCGCATGATAGGCGCAACCGAGATCGGTGATTTTGCCTGGCGCGTGGAGGAAGTGTTGAACCGGGTGGCCGAAGGCCGCCTCGCAGCGAACGAAACGGTTACCACCCTGGTCCGGCTCGCTGCCACGGCCCTGCCGGAACTCAAGGCACGGTTGCTGCAGCAGGACAGCGCCCTGCAACCTTCAGCCATTGCCAGCTTCAACGCCTTTGGCCAAAAACTGGCGCGCGGCGATGCTCTTACCCTGGATAGTTTGCTTGCAATACTTCCCCAGGGCGCGGACGACATTCAGCCGGAAACACTTGCCCACCCTGGCGAAGAACCACCCCGGACCGACCGGGAGCCGCCTTCGGTTGGCGAAGACCTGCACCAGGTCGATGCCGAACTGGCGCAGATCATGGTCGCTGAGATACGCCAGATTATCGGCGCGCTCAATGCATTTGCCTTCTCCGCGGGTGGTCGCGCGACTGTCACAGTCAACAAAGACCTCGTGCTGGCCGCACATACGCTGGCAGGCACTCTCGCCATGGAGCCTGTGGGGCAGGAACACCTCGTGGCCAGGGCGCTTGAGCACTATTTCATTGCGGCAGAGCAGCACGATGCAGCAGTGAGCAAGCAGGCGGTCACCACGTTGCAGCTTTGCCTGCACCGCTTCCGCCAACGCCTGTATGTTCTCGAAGAAGGCCAGGCTGCAAGCTATCCGCTGGAGGATGCAAAGCTGCTGGGCAACCTCGCCATGCTCGCGGACGAGGCCAGGGCACGGCTACCCGCAGAGCCGCCAGCGGCCATTCCGGTCGAACCGGAGGTGCCTGCCGTAAGCGAGCCCGCGACCCTGTCGGCAGGCGAACCCGCCAGCGAACCCACTGGTAAATCCAGTGGTGAACCTGCGGCAGTGCGCGATCCGATTTTGGTCAAGCTCGAAGAGGGCGGCATTCTTGGCATCTTCCTGGAAGAAGCCACCGAGGTGCTGGAGCGTTGCGACACCCTGCTCAACAGCTGGCGTGACAGGCTGGCTGATCAAAAACTGGTGAAAAACCTGCAACGCGAAATCCACACGTTCAAGGGTGGTGCACGCATGGCAGGTCTCGATGCACTGGGCGATCTCAGCCACGCCATGGAGAGCCTGCTGGAGCAAATAGCCGCCAACCGCCTGCAAGCTACGGTTGCTGCCGTGCAGGCACTGGAAGAAGGCTGTGACCGCTTGACCCTGTGGGTTGAACAATTGCTTGCCGGACGCATGCCGGCAGCGGGCGATGCCCTGGCCCGCTTTGAACAGAAAGCCAGTGCGTTGAGCCTGCTGCCAGGAGGCAAAGCCGCCCGTGGGCAGGTGCCGGCGCAGCAAGAGCAGGTAAAGACGAAGCAAGAGCAAAAGATCTACGTGCCACCGGCAGAACCGGCGACCACGCCCGTGGAGCCAACAGCAACGGCGCACCTGCCAGAACAGCAGGCGCTTGCAGCGCAAGCCATTCCACAGGAACAAGTTGTCCCGGCGAAGGAACCATCACGCCGGCGGACACTCACCCAGCGGCCGGCCCCGGAGGCACCCAAGCGCGAATTCCACGAGGTGCAGGACCAACCACTGACAGACCCGGGCGACGACAGCGGCCAGCAGCACATACGGGTTGCGGCCGAATTGATGGATTCACTGGTGAACTATGCCGGGGAAATCAGCATTTACCGGGCGCGTCTTGAGCAGCAGCTGGGCACTGTGCGCTTCAATCTGAAAGAAGTTGGGCAAACCATTGGCCGCCTGAAAGAACAACTGCGCCAGATGGACGGGGAAACAGAAGCGCAAATGTTTTCGCGCTATCAACACGCCTCGACCAAGGGTTCCACTGAGTTCGACCCGCTGGAGCTGGATCGTTTTTCCAACATGCAGCAGCTGTCTCGCGCCCTGACCGAATCCGTCAGCGATCTCACGAACCTGCAGGACATGCTGGATGTATCGGTGCGGGAAGCTGAAGCCCTGCTGGTGCAGCAGTCGCGTGTCAGCTCGGAACTGCAGGAAGGATTGATGCAAACCCGCATGAC
>SHZL01000090.1 GCA_009692275.1 Lysobacterales bacterium
TTCCCATGGCGCCCGGCGATGGCTCAGTGCGGTTTCGTAGCGTCCGTTGAGGGTCTCTGCCAGAGCGTTATCGTCGCTGTCGCCGGTGCTGCCCACTGCGGGTTCGCTGCCAGCTTCGGCCAGCCGTTCGCGCTAACGGCTCGCGACAGGCTGCGCCCCTAAGAGGTACGTCAAACAGGGGCCGGTTCAAGCCGACCGCAGTCCATAGCAAAGCACCTTTTCGGAGAAAACCAGGGAAGACCAAGACGGGACTTCCTGCAGAATGGCCTTTTATAATTCCTATCCGTTGCGATTGCGAAGACGGCTTTGCAGTTTTGGCAGGCATTATTCATGTCGATATTTTTCTCGCTTTGATAACAATAAAAGGTGGCACCTTAGATTCATCTGTATCCCATAAAACATCTGGTCTCGGATAGGTTACTGATTCCACCACGAAACCACTTGATTCCAATGCAGAACGATAATCATTTTCTTGCCAAAACGTATCTTGGATGTCAAATGATTGACCTTGGCTTTTGATGGTGCAGATTACTCGCTCGCCACTTTGTACGCCCTCGCGTGCCGAATAACTAAAATTCCTAAAGTTAGATCGAAAAGCAGCTGGATTCGCTGACATGACAACAAACACGCCGTCAGGTTTTAAAACTCGAGCTACTTCCCGGCATGCCTCGCGCATGTAGTCCAACGTTTTTATTTCGATAAAAACGTTGGCACTGATTGCTCCATCCATACTTTTTTCTCCCGCTGGAATTACGTCTTCCATGAGCGTGAATGTCATGCCATCACAAGTTTTCTTTTGCGCTTGCTCAACCATTGAGAGGTTATGGTCTACACCATGCACAACTGCGCCAAGCGAGCGTAAAAATTCAGAACTGCGGCCCGTCCCACAGCCAAAATCTAAGAATTGCCTACCCCTAACATCCCCCAACAAACGTTGCAATTCCAAAAAGCCCGACTCATAGGTGGTATCTCTGATTCCAAGTGTTTCATAAATAATTGCGCCCTCGGTACTGTATCGATAGGGATGCTCTGATTTCTTCATGCTATTTTTGCTCCTCTCTAGTATTAAGAACTTCTTCGTTTGGAAATCGTAACGTTGTAATGCCAAAGCCCCGGCCCGGGCAACTACATCACCCTGTCGAAAGCCGTCGCTGCCGTGCGCAGCCTGCTGGGTGACGACGCCGTTCGCACCCGCAGTTTCATCCAGGCCCATGGTTCCAGCACGCCGCAAAATCGTGTCACCGAATCAAATAAAGGTAAATAGAAGGTAAATAGGGTCAGACTCGATTTAGGGGTAAATAGGGTCAGACTCGATTTATTCCGCACTAGTAAATAGGGTCAGACTCGATTTATTCCGCACTATTCAGATTTTCTAGCGACGTCCCTTGCTTCTGAGTCAACCAGCCTCGGTGATTTTTTTTCCGCACAGAATGGCAGGCGGCGGCTGACAATACACATTGCGATCATCCGCCGTGTACGGGCGGGTAAAGAAGCTGCCTTTGAACAAGGTCTGCGTGAGTTCGGCGCACGTCAAGCTACTTGTCGCCTCATCTATGCAGCCAATGGCTGACTATCTTCGCAGGCCAAATGCGCTGTGATGACAGAGTCGCGCTCGGGGTTGAGCGTGACGGTAGCGCTGGGCGACCAGTTTCGAGTTTTGCCTGACCACCGCGCCGGGTTCATCGCGTGGGCTCGCAGGTAGAGCGCATGGCGCGCGGCGAGGATGGCGAGATCTTCGCCGGCATGGCGCTGCGCCGGGCTCACGTAGCGAATGCCGCTGTGGCGGTGATCGTAGTTGTACCACTGCACGAATGCGACGGCCCAGTCGCGTGCCGCATCGATATTTTCGAAGCCCTTGGCCGGGAACTCCGGGCGGTACTTGGCGGTGCGAAACAGGCTCTCGGCGAAGGCGTTGTCGTCACTCACGCGTGGGCGCGAATACGAGGGCTGCACGCCGAGCCAGTTGAGCATCGCCAGCACCGTCGTGGCCTTGAGCGTGGCCCCGTTGTCGCCGTGCAGCACTGGCTTGTTGAGCATCGTTGCGATGCCTTCGGCCAGCGCGGTGCGCCGCACCAGGTGAGCGGCGTGAACAGAGTCGTCGCGCTCATGCACCTCCCAGCCGACGATCTTGCGGCTGTACAGATCCAGGATGAGGTACAGGTAAAACCAGCGCCCCAGCACGAGCGCCGGCAGATAGGTCATGTCCCAGCACCACACCTGACGCGGTGCCGTGGCGATGTGCGTGGTGGGTGGTAGGTGGGCGACTCTTGCGCGGCGCCTTGGTCCGCCCGCGGTGTGTGTTCCGACCGTGTGCCTTGAGCACGCGTGCAAAGGTCGACTCGCTGGCCAGGTACACGCCCTCGTCGGCGAGCATGGGCACGATGCGCGCTGGCGGCACCGCCGCAAAACGCGGCTCGTTGGCCACGCTCAGCAGCCGCGCTCGCTCATCCGAGTTCAACGCATGGCTCGGGGCCGGGCGCACGGCCAGGGGGCGGCCATCGCCTCGGATGAGGCCCTCGTCAGCCTTCCAGCGCTGCAGCGTGCGTTCATCAATGCCGGCAATCCCACACGCCAGGCGCCGCCGTGCGCCGGTGCGATGGGCGGTTTCGATGTTATGCGCGAGAGTACGACGGTCTTCGAGGACAATCATTCGTCCTCTCCCTTGCTGAAGAGCGCCGAGACTTTTTTTGACAGTACCAACAAGGCCGCCGTCTCCGCCAGAGCGCGATCTTTGCGCAGGAGCTCGCGTTCGAGTTCTTTGATGCGCTTGCGATCACTACGCGTGGCTGGTGGGCTGGCCCGGAGGTCCTCGGGATCAGCCAGGGCCGCGGTGGCACTGGCGCACCATTTGTTCAGCTCCACCGGGTACACGCCTTGCTCGCGACACCAGGTGCTCTTGCCCGCCTCAGGCATCCCCGCCGTGGTGATGAGCGCTTCCATTCGCGCACCCGTGGTCCAGACGCCCCCACGCGGGGGACCAGACTGCGCACGCTCTCGCCAGCGCAGCAATGTTCCTACCCCAATGCACGCCTCCCTCGCAACCAGCTCCACCGCCGCGCTCTCAGGTGGCAGCAACCGCGCCACCGCTTTGGCTTTGAAAGACTGTCCATACCGTGCCATTGAATTTCCTCATCCTCGCCCCCGGGTTGTTGATCCTATGGAAGCGACAAGTATTGTGACGCGGGGGGAGTTTTTCCAGGCTTCCTTTTCTCACAGCGGTGTACAGGGAGCCCACATGCTGACGCCAACACCGGGGAGCAAATCACGGGAGTATGGCATCCTCCGAAGTTTCGCTACGATATCCGAGCGGGATGCGTTCTATCAGTCCGCTGAATTCAGGGAGTGGGATGAACGCGCCAGCCACGTGACCGAGGGAGATGCAGAATACAAAGAGCTTCATGGGCTCGAAGCCTGGTTTCGTTCACCCGCCAAGGGCGCTCCGCCGCGCTGGAAAATGGCGATAGCAACGCTCGTCGGCGTGTACCCGACCAGCCTTTTGCTGGGGAAGACGATTGCTCCATTGGCAAGCGAATTGCCCATGCCATTGCAAACAATGGCGGTGGCAACCTGCATGGTTGGTCTGCTCATCTGGATCGTGATGCCGCTTGTCACGCGCGCTCTGCATCGCTGGCTGCATGGCTAATCCGGCTTGCCAGCAGAAGCTCCCGCTGGGAGCACAAACGGCTGGTCTTGCAGCGGGCGGCCCGGTAGTCCGGGCGACGCGAGAGGCTAAAAGCCGGCGAGTCCAGCCGCTAATCACGCTGTTGCATAATCTGCACTATCTCATTCGTGTTGGGGTCATAGGTAATTCTATACATATAAATCCCCGGCCTGTTCTTTGCCGCGATGAAAAGCACTTGATTCTTATCGTCCTGGCCAACGAAAATTTTCGCTCCAGCAGGGATGGGTGTATTGAATTTTTGCAATACCAAACTGGCAGATCCAAATTCTTTGGCCTCAATTTCGGTTCGACTCTTGCCTTTATCTTGCCCCGCAACTGCACCTCCCGCAGCGAGTATTTCAGACGCTTTAAAGTAATCATTTACTGGCGTGTTAAAATCTAAACGCGACACATCTACTCCGATTAGTGAATCGTCCTTACTGGGTAAAGCGTTCACAGCTTCACCCTTCGGATTATTTTCGTCCGCTTGAGAGGAATCAGAAGCAGCAATTACTGAATTTCCACTCATGCTGCATCCGACCGCCATGAGCAAGAATATGATTTTCTTCATGGAGATACCGTCCTCTCAGGGCGGCAGTTTGATGGTTTGGCGCCGTTACAAAATTCAGAAACCTATTCCCCCAACTCCCTGAGGGGAACCTGATAATCTGGCTGGGAAAGTACTGATTATGGAATCTGGTGCGGACGGAGAGACTTGAACTCTCATACCGTGAGGTGCTGGAACCTAAATCCAGTGCGTCTGCCAATTTCGCCACGGCCGCAGGCAAGGGGATTATAGCTGGAGTTTGCGTTGCTCCGGCTACTTCAAAACACAATCGGGAGGGATAACGCCAGGCTTACTGGCCAACGCGCTGCTGCAGTGTGTTGACGTTGTTCTGCAGTGCAGTGATGGTCTGGTTCAGTTGGAGACGATAGACATTGATTGATTCGATGTCCTGCTCGGTAGCCTTCAGACGACTTTCGGTATCAGTCTCTACTTTCGTCATCGTCGTCTTCACGCGATTCAAATCGGCGTTCAGCAATGTCAGCTGTTGACCAAGATTCTCCATGCCAGCGAAGTTCTTGCTGATCTGTTCGACGCGGGCCTGGGCCGCCGTAATCTGGCCATTGATCTGGTTCAGCTGACCCGCATGGTTGGTAACCGCCGTCTCAAGTTCGCTGGCACTCTTCTGGACAGCTGTCATTGAAACGGTCATTTTCTCGACGTCAAGTTTCAGTGCGTTGCGCGCGGCCCACAGCTTGTCGATTTCGGAAAAATTGAAGTCCACTTTGTCCAGCAGGCCCATGGCCGACTGCTTGGTGGTTTCGCCCATCTGGTTCAGCGTGCCTTCCAGCGAGGTGATGCGGTTGGCGGCAGAGATCAGTTCAGCCTTGGTCTGCACACTTTCCTTGTAGAAGTAGTAAGCGCCGGCGCCAGTGGCACCCAGACCGAGGAACATTACAACGAGGAAGAAGATGACAACGCCGCTGGTTTGCGCAACGTAAACCTCTTGCGACGCAGGGGCAGCAGCGCCGCCAGCCGCGCGGCCAGTCTGACGTACCACGCTTCTGCTTGCGGTGAAGGACCAGCTCGTCGCGTTCGGGGACAAGGCTGGGGATATCGTCGAGATTGTGTTCGTCTTGGTTTTGCGTCATAGGCCCAAATTATACGGAAACTTTGCCGCTGAAACAGAGGCTTTTTTCATTTTTTTCCGGAAATACCTGCATACTTCAACGGTCTTGTGTCGTCTGCACCGCGCCATTTTGTAACAGGCGAAAGCCACAAAGACTGATTACGACAAGGATCAGGAACTGGACGATGCGATCCACCATCATGACGCCCAGCAAGGTGACAGTGGACAAATCGAGCCCGCCCAGCAGCTGCCACAACACAAATTCCCGCACACCCAGATTGGAAGGCGTCAGTGCAATGATCAATGACAGATTCGACACCAGCGCCATCAGCAACAGGTAGGGCGTGGGAATGGCCAGATCAAACGCCGAGCAGAGCACGCCCAGCGCCAGCGCCTGCAGGGGGATATTGAGGATGGCCTGCACATTGAGTTTGGCCACTTCCGCTGCGTTGGTAGACGCAATGACATCCCGCATGTTGCCTACCCAGCGACGCGCCCGCGCGGGCAGCCAACTCAGCGTGGCCAGTTGGAACAGGACCACCACCACGCCCATTACGATGACCAGCGTGCCCAGCACCAGGGTCCAGTGCACCCACGGCAAGCGGTGTCCGATGGCCTGCAGCCACAGACCATAGGCCAGGCCAAACAGGGCATTGCCCATCAGCACCAGCAGGCTGACCCAGGCCTGCAACCCCAGACTGACGCTCGGTGCCAGTCCGAAACGCTGCTGGTAGAACCACAGCTTGCTGCTGTAGAAGCCGGATCGCAGCACGGTGGCGTAGCCGAGGATGGAGGCATAGGCATTGATGACGAGCATTTCGCCAAGTCGCGGCTGGGTGCCGCGCGACCACTGCACCTGGCAGGCCATCAGCGCATTGAGCCAGTAGCAGCCCACGTAGCCACCGATGACGAGCAACCATTGCAAGGGAGTGAGTCGTGCCGTCAGCGCCAGCGTATCGCGGTTGTACCAACAGAAGCCGGCAGCAAACAGCAGGATGGCCAGCAGCAGGAAGCGTCGCAGAAGGGGAACGAGGCGGGACACAGGCCATTCGCGCTGGGGAAACCTGCAGGCACTCTAGCTTGTGGTAGAGTCCGCAGCAACCGGCGATCAGGCAACGGCATGATCCACGTTTTCATAGGCACCAAGGCCCAACTGATCAAGATGGCGCCGATCATGCGTGTGCTGCAGGATCGTGGCCACGACTACAACTTCATCTACAGCGGCCAGCATCGCGACACTGTCGACGACATCCTCGCCAACTTCGCCATCAGCCGCAAACCCGACGTCACGCTCTATAGCGGCCGCGACATCACCGGCATCGTGCAGATGGGCAAGTGGGTACTCGACATCGTGCGCAAGTATTCGTCGCCGACGCACAAGGCAGAACTGTTCCGCAACGACACCAATGGCATCGTGCTGAATCACGGCGATACGTTCTCGACACTGCTGGGGTCGTATCTGGCGAAACGGCATGGCCTCAAGAGTGCGCATATCGAATCCGGGCTGCGTTCGCACAATATCCTGCATCCGTTTCCGGAAGAGCTGACGCGCCTGGCGACGTTTCGCCTGTCTGACTACCTCTTTGCGCCGGGTGAGTGGGCGCTGGCCAATCTGGCAGGCTACAAGGGCGTGAAGATCAATACTGGCGCCAATACGTTATGCGATGCGCTGCGGCATTCAGCCCGGCAAACAGCGCCGGTACGTGAAGGCGGTTATGGGCTGGTGTCGATACACCGCTTTGAAAACATTTTCTTTCGCCAGCGCCTCACGCAGATCGTCGACCTGCTGCTGGCATCTGATCCTGCGCGGCCGAAGCTGTTCATTCTGCACAAACCGACAGAAAAGAAGCTCAAGGAATACGGGCTCTACGAACGACTGGCAGCCTGTGGCCATATCGAACTGCATCCGCGCTACGACTATTTCCGTTTCATCAGTCTGTTGGGCGGCAGCGATTACCTGATTACCGACGGCGGCAGCAACCAGGAAGAATGCTCGTATCTGGGATTACCCTGCCTGTTGATGCGCAAGGCAACGGAACGGCAGGAAGGCCTGGGGCACAACACGGTGCTGAGTGGTTACGACGAACAGGTAGTACGGAAATTCATGGATCATCCGCAGCAGTACCGGCGTCCACCGCAACAGTTGGCGCAATCACCGAGCGAATTGATCGTGGATGCCTTGCAGGATTTTATTCGGTAGCCGGTGCGGGCGCTGCGACTGGAAAGCTGAGAATGCGCACGCCGTTGCCGCGCAGTATCGTTTCAAACCCCAGCATTTCCAGCTCTGCTCCCGGCGGGAAATAACTGCGCCACTCGAGATCCTGGTAATGCACCAGCAAGGCCGCGCCTGCCTGCACACTGCTGCGCATCGTGGCAAGTTCATTCTCGTACTCGGGATTGGCCAGCTGCGTCGTTGGCGAAAATTTGCGCGGGTAATCGTGGATCACGAAATCAGTGCGCATGCGCAGATAGTCTGGCGCATTGCTGTAGACGATCTTGCCGTGCAGCTGAGGCACATCTTCCACTTGCGATAACGAGGCCATGTAGGCACTCAGGTAGCCGATACCAGTCTTCTTCGTAGCAGCTACTACGGGCAACAGTCCCACCGCATTGAAAACACCGACGAACGCCAGCGCCAGCATCGCGATGACGCGCGTTCGTTGTTCTGTTGCGCTCAGCAACAGCTGATGGGCACAGGCCAGTAGCGCCAGCATCGAGAACAGGTACGCCGGTACAAACATGCGGTCATCGAACGGAATGTAGGCATCGAGGAAGGACTTCGAAAACAGGATGACCAGCGTGTAGACCACTACATAGACTGCACTGAGGACGACAAAACGCCGCAAGGGCGGCGCTGTTGTCGCGAACCGGCGCAGTGCCAACCAGGACACGGCCACGCACAGAACCACTTCAACCAGAAAAATAAAAAGCCCCTGTCGCACTGCAAACCATGAGGCAAATTCTCCTGCCAGATCAATGAAGTCAGCCCGGGTAACCAGGTGCACGACGAACTCACGGTTGGTAGTCTCATCGCGCAACAACTTGTTGGCGATCAGCCACAACAGAAATGGCGCCAGTGACAGTGAGCCAAATATGACAGCACTGCGGAAACGTCGCTCGAGATCACCTTGTTGCAACAACAAAAGCGCCAGCGAGCCAGCACCGACCCACGCAATGCCGGCATAACGGAACAACAAGGCCAATGCCGCCAATGCGGCAGCAACGCCAAGCAGACGAAAATTGTTGTGGGCGAGATAGCGCAGCAAGACGAGCGCGCTCAATTGCTGGCACAAGAGGAACGGGCCTTCCGAGCATGCGTAGAAATTCACTTGCCACAGGTGCTGACTGAACAGCAGCACCACGCCACCCCCGACAGGCAGCCAGCTATTGTTGTTTCCCTGCTGCACCAGCAACTCCCGCAGCAACAACATCGCCGCCGCCAGATTGCCGGCAAACAACAAACATTGCAGTACGCGGGTGACAGCGAAAACGTCATCGCCAACGAGGTAGGCCAGCGCGAGCAGTACCGGATAGCCCGGCGCCCATTCCGTTGGCAGTGTGAAGAGAGCACCGAAGCCATCCATGCGACGTGCAGCGGCGATGTATTCAGCGGAATCCGGCCAAACGCCGACACCCCAGGCGGAGGCGTACCACAGCAATAACGCACCGACGCCACTGACCAGCAGTAGCAACAGCCACTGCGGGACAGGAGGATTGGCGGAGGACAAAATCGGCGAGTCGGAGGTCGTCACGCCGGCGCCTGATTAGCGGAACAGGTTGTATTTGATGATGCAGTAAATCGCGCGGAAGCCGTCCTTCCAGCCGATCTTCTTGTCTTCCGCATACGTGCGACCGTAGTACGAAATGGCGACTTCAAAAATGCGCAGATTGCGGCGCGCCAGTTTCGCTGTGATCTCAGGCTCGAAACCAAAGCGGTTTTCTTCAATCGGAATCGCCTGGATGATTTCGCGACGGAATACCTTGTAGCAGGTTTCCATGTCGGTGAGATTGAGGTTGGTGAACATGTTCGACATCAGCGTCAACACGCCATTGCCGACGCGGTGCCAGAAATACAACACGCGATGCGGGGCAGCGCCAAGGAAGCGCGAGCCGAACACAACATCGGCCTTGCCCTGCGCAATCGGCTCGACCAGCAAGGCGTATTCATTCGGATCATATTCAAGATCGGCGTCCTGGATGATGACGACGGGTAGAGGAAGCATAAATGGCCTGTGGGGTCCGGGCGAGTCCCGGCGGGTGCTCGGCGGACTGGCCGCCGGGTAGGCTTGCTCGGTCATAGGCCTTTCTCGGGACACGTTGTCGCGCTACAAGCAGGCGGTGGCAGCCGGTGGCAGCGAATCGCT
>SHZL01000091.1 GCA_009692275.1 Lysobacterales bacterium
CAGGAACCACACCAGGGATGAGGTGTAGGTGCCATATACCGAAAAGTGCGAGTTCAGCGGGAACAGGATAAGTGCTACCGCCAGCGCATACGGATAAGCATCCTGGCGTTGCGCCGGGCTGGTTTTTTTCCAGCTGCGCAGGGCCAGTACAAATCCAAGGATCAGGCCGAACAACCCGATACTGCCGGTATCCGACATGACTTCCAGCACCACGTTGTGTGCATGGACGGCGCCGGAAACACCACCGGATTTGGCGATATGGATGTCATCCTTGGCGGCATACTGCATGTAGGCCACCGGGAAAGCCCGCACTCCCACGCCATTCACCGGGTGGTGCCGGTACATCTTGATGGCCGTGAGGAATATCGGTAAACGATGGGATGAAGCGTAGTCCAGGGATTCGCCCGTGCCTTGATACAAGGCACGGGTCAGTTCCACGCGTTGCTGAAACAGGGGGGCGGCGAAATAGCTGCCTGCGGCGATCAGCACGGCCAGAATGGGCACCATTAGCATGGTGCGTTTGAGTTCGCGGTTTTCCGGTTTTAACATCAACACAAAATAGGTGGCCAGCACGATAGCCATGCTCAGCCAGCCCGAACGCATGCCGGAAATCAGCACGGCGCCGAGCACCAGGGTAAATGAAGCGGCCCAGGCCCAGGGGCGCCATTCGCGGCGGGCATATTCAAGCAACAAGGGTGAGAGCATGGCCAGGGTGGGGCCGTAAAACTGGTATTTCTTCAGGAACAGGGCATTAAGCCGGTCGGCGTGCATGGCTATGCCGAAGACATCACTGCCCAGCAGCAACTGCACGAAGCCGTCCGCCGCCCAGAACAGCAGCAGGAAAGATGTCCAGCGCAGCACGCGCCAGCGCGCCGAGGAAGAGTGCAACAGCGCAGCCATGGATAGTGTTGCGGCAAGGAAACGCAAACCTTCAAGACAGTGCAGCCAACTTATCCGTGGCGCCATGGAATCCAGGCTGGATATCACCATCGGCAGCCAGAAACACAGGAACAGAGGAACCAGGAAATGCGCAGCTTTGCGCAATGACGGGCGGTACTGCTCCCTGGCGAGCAAGAAGGGCAGGGCCAGCGCAAACAAGGACAGGGGAATTTCTGCCAGGCGGTGAAAAGGCAGCAAGGCGATGAACGACACGGCAGCCCAACTGGGCCATTCATCTTGAAAACGACGGATGAGCAGCTTCATGCATTGATCTCCTGGGAGTGCTCCCGGATGGCTTCCTGGTACAGGCGTAAGGTCTTATTCATGGAATCCTCCAGCAGGAACGCGGAGCTGGGTAAGACCACCGCCGGGGTGCGAAGAAATGACCGGGTGCGGAGCAACAGCTCGGCGGGCCGGTCCGGTGTGACTGCGCCTGCGGGAAACATTTCGGCCAGCACTTCCTGCACTCCTCCATGGCTCCACGCTATTACCGGGATACCCAGGCGCAGGGCCTCCGGCACGGTGCGGCCAAATGCTTCCGGCGGATCGCTGCACAGGCTGAAGACGATGTCCGATGCCGACATCCAGTCGCGCATATCCAGACGTGCGCCAACGAAGGTAATCCGGTCCGGAATGCCGTTGCGCAAGGCCAGCCCTTCGAGTTCGCTGCGAAAGCGCGAACCCGGCCTGGCCATGCCCACAACCACCCCGTGAATATCGGGGAATTCAGTTGCCAGTGCCGCAATCAGTTCAAGAAAAACGCTGTGGCCCTTGTAGCGCGACAGGCGGCCCGGCAGGCACAGCAGGCGCTTACCACGCAATTGCGGAAACTCGGCGAAGGTGCGGCTGAACCATTGCGGGTCAGGGCGGAAGCCGTAGGGAAAAGCCTCCGGGCTGGTCCCGCCATGGATGGTGACCACCCGCGCCGGGTCGGCCACCGGGTAGTTATACAGTGCGTATTCGCGAATGTGTTCGGATACCGCCACGACGCGATCACCCCGGGCCATCACGGCGCTGTAGCGATTGACTGAATAGTGGCCGTGCATGCTGGTGATGAAAACCGGTCGCCGGGATGGATCAAGCCGGCGCAGGGCAAGGCGGCAGATCCAGGCCGGAAGCCTTGAGTGGACATGCAGTACGTCGGGCTGCTCGCGCTCAAGCCAGGCTGCAAGATGCTTGATGTATAGCAGCGTGGCGAGGCTTTTCCTGCCCATGGCCCAGGGCAGGTGCACCGCACCGCATGCCTCAATGCGCTGCTGCAAAGGGCCATCGGCAGAAATCACCGTAACCCGGTGTCCGCATCGGACCAGGTACTCCGACAGCTCGGTGGCAACCAGCTCTGATCCGCCCAGATTCAGCGATACCAGGGCCTGGACAACATGCATGGGAGTAGACGGGTAAAGCGCTTTAGTCAATCAGCACGTAACGCGTGCTGCAATACGGGCAGGTGGCCTTGCCTGTTTTCTCGATGGGGAGGTAAACACGCGGATGTGAATTCCACAGTTTCTGCTCATGCGTAGGGCAGGACAAAGGCAGGTCACCGCGGCTCACCTGGAAGATATTTTGGGTATTGGCGTTGTGCAGTTTTGCGTCTGCTGCATCGGTGGCGTTGGTCACGGTGGAATCTCCAGAAACGGTAGCGCTTGGTTTGGGTTAGCCAATTTTCAGTGCCTATTCTACGGCACGGACCGTGGCGAATGTCAGGGAATTGTCCAGCGGGGCGTATCGGAGTCAGACTTGAGGAACAGGAGCCCCGCGGGTGTTGCCGTCCAGCAGGCGGGCAAATATCCCGGCTGAAGCACCGCTATCAACGGCTGTGCGTTCCTCGCCCGGGACCAGAGTCTGCAGCATGCGCTGGCGATGCAGGGCCTGCGCCGTCACCTGCAGCGTGTGTGCATCGGCAGCCGACAACCAGCCGACCTCAACCAGGGCGTGCAACTGCCCGGGTATGCTGGTTTCGTGCACCAGCGTGGGCGAGTCCGATGCCCTGGCCAGGACCCCGAGTTGCGCCACCCACTCGATATCGACCAGGCCGCCCGGTTGGTGCTTGGGGTCAGCAGAGCCCTCCTTGCCCGCCAGTTCCAGCACCATCCTGTTGCGCATGTCGGCCAGTTCAAGGCACAACTCCGCCTCCTGTCGCGGTCGCATCAGGGCCTGGCGGCGAATGCGGGAGAACTGATCCGCAGTGGACCTGGCGCCGGCAACGAAACGGGCCCGGGTCAGCGCCTGCAGCTCCCAGGTCCAGGCCTGGTTGAGCTGGTACTCGGCAAAAGCATCCAGGGAACTGACCAGTGAACCAGCCCGGCCGTTAGGTCGCAAGCGGGTATCGACCGGGTATAGCCTGCCCGAAGGGGTCATTGCCGTCAGCACACTGAGCACACGCTGGGCCAGCCGCGCATAGTAGCGCTCGGCGGGGAGGCTGCCCTTGCCGGCCTGCGTGCCCGTCGAGACGCTTTGCGGGGACGCGAACAGGAACACGAGGTCGAGGTCGGATTCATACCCGGGCTCACATGCGCCCAGGCTGCCGTAGGCAATAATGGCCAGAGTGTTACGCGCATCGTTTTCGGACTCATGCCCGGAATCATCCGCGGAATTGGCACCCGGCTCCATACAGCCATGGCGTGACTCGATTTCCCGGGTGGCCAGCTGCAACACTCCATGCAATACCGCCGCCGCCAGGCTGGACAAGCCGGCCTGCGCCTGCTGGCTGTCCGTCGTTCCAGCCAACTGTGCAACGGCGATCCGCAGGGAGGTTGCCAGCTTGAGGTAGTTCAACCCGGCCAGCACGCTTTCAGTTTCCTGGCCCGCGCTCAGCAGGCGCGTGACACTCTGCAGCAGGTCCGCGGCGGCCGGAATCTGGCGACCCAGGGACGGATCAATCAGCTCATCCAGCAACGCAGGGAAACGGATCACGCTGGCGGCAATCCATTCACTGCGGGCAAACAGCTCAACCATCCGGTCCAGCGCTGCCGCGTGTTGCACCAGCAACACGAGGTAGGGGCTGCGCTGGCAGATGGCCAGCACCAGTTCGTACACCCGGTGCAAAATGCGGTTTTCCAGAGACAGCCGGTCGAGCCGGTGCAGCAGGACCGGCATGAACTGGTCCAGCCGTCGCCGCGCGCGCTGGCTGAGTGCAAGGCGCTCCAGGCTGCGCAAGAATACTGCCAGGGGCTGATCTTCACGCAGCGCCCCGTCCGTGCCGGAAGCCTGTTGATCGGTTTGCGCGTGCCGCCAGGCTTCGACCCACTTCGGCTCAGCGGAAGGTGCTGGCTGCGAGGGGAATATCGCGTGGAAGCGTTGCGTAACGCGTGCACGCACTGCCGCGACCTGGTCCATCAGGTCCGATACACTGGCTGTGCCACAGGCGCGGGCAAGGCGCTGCAGATCATCGCCGGTTGGAATACTGTGGGTTTGCTGGTCGCGCTGCGCCTGGATGCGGTTTTCCAGGCGGCGCAGGTAGACATAATCAGCGCGGATGTCGGCCAGTGTCTCCGCGTTGATCAGGCCCAGTTCCGCTATGCCTGACAGTGCCTGCACCAGTGAGGGGGTTTGCAGAACGGGTTCGCGTCCGCCGCGCAGCAGCTGGAAACACTGGGCCAGGAATTCAATCTCGCGAATTCCTCCCGGCCCGCGCTTGATGTCATCGAGGCGGTCACGGCGGCGTGCATCCTCAATCACGGCGGCATGCATGTCCTGCAAGGCTTCAATGGCAGTGAAATCGATATAGCGGCGATACACGAATGGGTGAACCTGGCGTAGCAGCTCCCGGCCCAATGACAGGTCACCCGCAACAGGCCGCGCCTTGATCAGGGCATAGCGCTCCCAGTCACGGCCTTCACGCTGGTAGTACTGGTCCAGCGCTGCGAGGCTGGAACACAGTGGCCCGGAATCGCCAAAAGGGCGCAAACGGGTATCGACCCGAAAACAGAAACCGTCTCCGGACACATCCGACAGGCTGCTGATCACGGCCCGCGCGAGACGAATGAAGAACTCCTCGCTGGACAAGCCGCGCGGACCATCCCCGCGACACTCGCCCGTACTGCGGTAGCAGAAGATGATGTCGATGTCGGAAGACAGGTTCAGTTCGCCACCCCCGAGCTTGCCCAAACCGATCACGGCCAGGCCTTGTTCCACCCCATCGGCATCGAGTGGAGCGCCGAATTTTTCCTCAAGCGCCCGGCGGTGCTGTTCCACGGCGGCGGACAGGCATAATTCAGCCAGGGTCGTGAGGTCGGCAAACGTCTCATCCAGTGACGCCAGCTCAACTAGGTCGCGCCAGATGATGCGCAACATCTGCAAATTGCGAAACCGCCGCAGTGCGGCATCCAGCCCAAATTCCCGGATTTCTTCATCCAGGGCAGACTGGCGGGGAGGCTGGTGTTCATCCAGCCCCTGGGCCCATTGCGGATACCGGGCCAGCAGGCCGGCGGCAAACGGGCTGCAGTACCGCACGTGTGCCAGTCGCTGTGAAGCAGCGACTGGCTGCGGTGGAACCTGTTGCCAATGCAAAATTGTGTTGCTGCCGGACATCGTGGGATTATAGGGTTTCCACGTTTTTCCAAGCAGGAGTTTTTCACATGCGCCACGCCTGGCCCGTGCGGGTCGTTTTGATGTTGCCCTTGTGGTTGCTTGGGGCCTGCGGGCAGGAGCGCCCGGCTGACAGTTACGATCCCGCGCATGATTATTTTTCTTTTGCCAACACCAGGGAGTTTACAACCCGCCACCTGAAACTCGATCTCGAGGTGGATTTCGCCGCCAGCGAACTTCGCGGTAGCGTTGTATTGCACCTGCACAGGATAGCTCCTGCGGCGCGGACGGTTGTACTCGACAGCCGTGGCCTGGTCATCGGCTCAGTGCAGCTACTCCAACCGGGCGGTGATGCGCTTGAACTTGCCTACCAGCTGGGCGCGAGCGATCCGGTCAAGGGTGAGCCGCTGGTGATCAACTTGCCGGATGATTTTGCCCCTACCGGGGAGTTCCGGCTGCGCATCAACTACCATACGGGACCCAATGCTTCAGCCCTGATGTGGTTACCGGCTGAATTGACTGCCGGCGGGGCGCATCCTTTCATGTTCACCCAGTCGCAATCCATTCACGCGCGCAGCTGGGTGCCACTGCAGGACACTCCAGGCATGCGCGTGACCTACGAGGCGATCATACATACGCCGCCGCAACTGCTGGCGGTGATGAGCGCAGACAATGATCCACTCGCTGGAGTGCCGGGCGCAGAACGCAACGGGGATTACCATTTTTCCATGCCCCAGCCGATTCCGTCTTACCTGTTGGCACTGGCGGTCGGTAACCTGTTCTTTGCGCCGCTCGGTCCCGACACCGGCGTATATGCCGAGCCGGAGGTATTGCCGGCTGCAGCCTGGGAATTCGCCGATACGCAGAACATGCTGGATGCGGCTGAAGCCACGTATGGCACGTACCGCTGGGGACGCTATGACCTGTTGATCCTGCCGCCGAGTTTTCCCTTCGGTGGTATGGAAAATCCTCGCCTGTCCTTCATTACTCCCTCGTTGCTGGCCGGAGATCGCAGCCTGGTATCCGTCATTGCCCACGAACTGGCGCACTCCTGGTCAGGTAACCTGGTGAGCAACAAAACCTGGCGGGATATCTGGCTGAACGAGGGCACCACCTCGTACGTGGAAGCCCGCCTGATGGAAGTGTTGTACGGCAAGGAACGCAGCGATGAGGAGCGTCTGCTTTCCTACCAGGACCTGCAGGAAAGCCTTGCTACCGTGCCGGGCGAGATGCAGGCCCTGGCGCCGGTGCTTTCCCACGGCGATCCCGATGGGGGGCAGGGTACGCTGCATTACTCCAAAGGAGAGCTGTTCCTGGAAAACCTGGAAGCGCTGTTTGGCCGCGAGGTTTTTGATGCCTACCTGGCCGGGTACTTCGAGCATTTCGCCATGCAGAGCATCAGCAGCGAACAATTCCTCGACTACATTGACGCCAGGCTGTTGCAGCAGCACCCGGGGATTTATACCCGCAAACAGGTGGAAGAGTGGTTATACCAGCCGGGCATCCCCACCTCTGCCCTGGTGCCAACTTCCCCCAGCCTCGATAGTGCTGCTGCTGCGGCCCGCAACTGGTCCAGCGGCGAGCTTCCGTCCAGCGCATTGCCCTTCCATGACTGGAGCCCGCAAGCAACCGTGTATTTCATCAAGGCTCTGCCGCCCGACCTGTCAACCGGGCAATTGACCGGTCTGGATGAACTGCTGGGCCTGAGCCAGTCGCGCAATGCGGAAATTGCGCGCACCTGGTTCACGCAAGTCGCGGCGCGGCGGCATCTTCCTGCATACGAAGCCATGCGCGCTTACCTTGGCCGCTACGGCCGCACGCGCCTGATCGAACCGGTATACGCAGCACTGGCGGCCAATGGGCAGGACCTCGAATGGGCGAGAAACACGTTCAATGAACTCAGGGATACCTATCATCCGCTGACCGTGGCGAAGATCGAGCACCTGTTTGCGCCGAAGTAATCCCGGCCGGGGCTATTTCGTCCACAGGGGCCGGCCAGGGTAGTCCCCGGCAGGGCGGTTCCGGCCGTAGTTGGGGTACATTAACGTTTCACAACGAGAACGGGAGTCAGGTATGAGCCAGATCAGGGTAAGTCAGTTCGGTTGGCACGGTGTGGGTTTCGGTTCTGCACTGGCCATGGCAGTGTCTTTCAACGTTAACCATTCCCTGGGCTGGGCTATCCTGCACGGCCTGTTTGGCTGGTTTTACGTGATTTATTACGCCATTGTTGTTAACGGCTGATAGCGGATTCTTAAGGCCCGGAACCAGATGCGCGCGTATTCCGGTTTTTCGCTGCTGCGCGGCGCCCTGGCTGGCCATCGGTACTGGCCGCGGGCGTGGCGCAATGCAGAACCGCAGCAACATTATGACGTAGTCATTATTGGTGCGGGCGGGCACGGCCTGGCAACGGCGTATTACCTGGCGAAGTACCACGGCGTAAAGCGGGTTGCCGTGTTGGAAAAGGGCCACCTGGGCAGCGGCAATTCAGGGCGCAATACGCAGGTGTGCCGTTCCAATTATTTCTATCCCGAAAGTGGCGCCTTTTACGAACACTCGCTGCAGTTGTACGAAAATCTCGCCAGTGAAATCAACATCAACGTCATGTTCAGCCAGCGCGGCATCCTGGTGTTGTGCAATAGCCCGCACGAGATGGACCTGTGTCGCCGCTGGGCTAATGCCATCGACATGAATGGCATTGATTCAGAAATGCTGACGCGCGAGGACATCAGGAAATACCTGCCGCACATCAACCTGGATTGTCGCTTTCCCATTCATGGCGGCTTTATCCAGAAGCGTGCGGGTATATCCCGCCATGATGCCGTGGTATGGGGTTATGCCCGTGCCGCCTCGGCCGCCGGGGTGGATATCGTGCAGCAGTGTGCAGTAACGGGCATAAACACCTCGGACAGTCGCGTGACTTCACTGGAAACCACCCGGGGCAGGATATCCGCCGGCTGCATTGCGCTGTGCGTTGCCGGTCACAGCGGGCACCTGGCAGCGATGGCAGGCCTGCGCCTGCCCATTACCAGCGTGGCATTGCAGGCGATGGTGACCGAGCCGGTCAAGCCGATGCTTGATGTCGGCCTGATGTCCGCGCACATTCATGTGTATGTCAGCCAGTCGGACCGGGGCGAACTGGTGATCGGGGGTGGTGCTGACCTGTATAATTCTTACGCGCAACGAGGGGGCCTGCCGGTACAGCAGGAAAGCATGCAGGCGCTGCTGGAATTGCTGCCCATCTTGAGCCGCTTGCGCATGATGCGGCAATGGGCGGGTATATGCGACATGGCACCGGACGTCAGTCCTATCGTGGGTAAAACATCAATTGAAAACCTGTATGTTTCAACCGGTTGGGGTACCGGGGGCTACAAGGCCATTCCGGCAGGCGGCGACACGCTGGCGCACACCATGGTTCACGATGAACCCCATCCCCTGTTACGGCCGTTCCAGTTGGAACGATTCAGCACCGGAAGGCTGATCGATGAAGGGGCCGCATCGGGAGTGGCGCACTAGCACAGTTCTGTGGCAGTTGATTCTCGATTACCGGAAGACTATCGAGGAGCTACTGACCAGCCTCAGCTTGGGCAATCATGCGTTGGCAGTTGAGATCGTCCGCATTCCGCAACACATTCGTGGCTACGGGCACGTCAAAGAAGCGCATTTGCTGGCGGCGAAATCCCGCAAGTCCGAACTGCTTGCGTTGGCGGAATTCGAACCGGGACGAACTCGCCGCCGGAGTTGGTTGAAGGTGAGTGTAATCTGCGCTCAATATTCCACGGTCAACACAATAACCGCCGTGTACACAGCCGACGGCAGCGCCCTGAAATCAGCAACAAAGACCTTGCCGTACAGAGTCACTGTCTCGTTGGTGCCATTCTTGGTGATGGCCAGCGCACTGCCCGGCGCGCTGTGCTGCGACCACGAGGGATTCTCGCTGCACGCACAGGTTCTCGTGCCCGCCGGTCAGCGCGAACGGCTCGAGCATCTCTGCCGCTATGTCGCCCGCCCCGCGATCGCCACCGAGCGCCTGTCGCTCGCCCGCGATGGTCGCGTCGTCTATGGCCTGCGCAGGCACTGGCGCGATGGCACCTCGGCCGTGTCCTTCGACCCGCTGACTTTCATTGAACGGCTGGCGGCCTTAATTCCTCGACCGCGCACGCATCAGCACACCT
>SHZL01000092.1 GCA_009692275.1 Lysobacterales bacterium
CTTCCCGATCTTTTTCGCTGCTGAAGATCCAATCTGCAGCTTTAAGGATTTCGTAATGCTGCTCTTCAGCGGCCTGTCTCAGGCGCTGGGTCGGTTCATGCAGAATCCGGTTGGTCAGGGTACTGGCCAGTTGGGTCAACACCTGCTCAGGGTCCTGTCCTGCCTGAAGCTTTTTCACGGCTTTTTCGATGAGGGCAGCCTCATGCGTATGGGATTGGGAGCGGATTCTTTCCAGCGCCCGGGATGCCCGAATGCCATGCAGCCAGCGCATGAACGCAGCCACGCTGAGTTCAACATCGGCACTCGCGGCCGCGGCAGCGATATGGCGTTGCTGCTTATTCTCATCTACAACATGCTGCAGATCATCAATGGTATAGAGGAAGACATCATCCAGTTCCTGTACCGCGGGGTCGACATCCCTTGGAACGGCAATATCCACCATGAACATCGGGCGGTGCCGCCGTTTTTTCAGCGCAGCCTTTACTGCTGCCAGGCCGATTATGGCAACCGGGCTGGCCGTGGAGCTGATCAATATGTCAGCTCGCGGTAAAACTTCGCTCAATGATTCCAGCGCACTGGCCGTGGCACCCAGTTCTGCAGCGAGTTCTTGCGCTGCAGGCAAGCTGCGATTGACGATTTCTATTCGTGCAATGCCTTGCTCGCGCAGATGGATGCCACACAAACGAATCATTTCTCCGGCACCGATCAGTACCACATTTTGCGAAGACAAGTCGCCAAAAATTTGCCGGGCGAGGCTTACGGCCGTGTACGCAATGGATACGGGATGCGCGCCGATGCCCGAATTGTGTCGAATGGACTTTGCCGCCGCGAAGGTATGTTGAAACAAACGATCCAGCACTCGTCCCGCGCCGCCTGCTGCTTGGGAAATTTGCCATGCCTCCTTGATTTGGCCGAAAATCTGCGCTTCACCGAGCACAAGGGAATCCAGGCCACCAGCGACACGGACGAGGTGCCTTACCGCGTCCTCGCCAGTATGGTGGTAAAAATGCGGGTCAAGTTGGCCTGGCGATATCGAATGAGACTGGTGCAGCCAATTCAGCAGTTCCTGCTCCATCGGCTGGGAGGCGAAGCAGTATATTTCAGTCCGATTGCAGGTTCCCAGGATGACGGCTTCCTCAACTCCTTCAATACCCAGCAATTGTTTGATTCGATCGGCATAGTCTGCTGGATTCATTGCCACCCGCTCCCGGATTTCTACCGGTGCAGTGTGGTGGCTGATACCTAAAGCGAGCAGAGGCATGGGGGTGTAATGGGCCTGATCTAACCAAAGATTATGCGGATGGAGTGCGGTAATATCACTATTGATGTTAAACCATCCGCGTTACTGAAAACTGGGCAGGCGTTGCTTGCGCTTGGTCGCACTAATGCAATGGCGGTGTTGTCTGATCGCTGCAATCGCGTATCCTTTGGGCAGCTATTATTCGGGTATTGTTTCATGATTCGTCCGAGTTTTGTTGTGATTTTGTTGTCCTTGTTGTCGTTCGCCGGTAACGGCTATGCACAGCCTGTTGAGAATGCGGACGCTAAATCGCCCGCCAGTGAAGCGCCACCGGCGAGCGAAGGGACTGGCCCGGAAAAGGGTGCTGCCCCAAGCGACAATGAAGTCATGTACCAGGTTTTTGCGGCTGAATTGTTAGGCAACGAGGGTGATCTTCAGGGCGCGGTTGGAAAATACCTTGAGGCGGCCATGAATTCAGATGACCCGGAAATTGCCATGCGGGCAACTCGCGTGGCGTTTGCCGCCGAGGCGTGGCAGCAGGCCTCAATGGCGGCCGATAGATGGGCCTTGCTGGACCCTTCCAGTGTGCCTGCACGGGAATCGGCAGCGCTCGCCATGCTGGCCACGTCGGATTACGTCGGGGCAGAACTACATCTCAGGGAGCTACTGGCCCTTAGCCCGGACAAAGAAGCCGCATGGTCGACGATTTCAGGCATGCTGGCTCGATCCGACAGCCCCGAGAAAGCCACCAGAGTTCTGGATACTCTGCTTGCTGAGGCCGGCGAAACAGAGAGCGCCGCCGGTTACCACGGACAAAGCCAGTTGGCAGCGCTGGCTGGAAATTTGGACAAGGCTTACGATTTCGCGCAAAAAGCGACTGAACTCCGACCTGACAGCGTTGAACTCCTGACCTGGGCGGTCCGCCTTGCATTGAACGAAGGCGATAAGGAAGCCGGAATTCAATATATGAAGCGGGCGTGGGAGGTGCACCCCGATGATCATGACCTGACGCTGGGCTACGCCGATTTACTCGCGCGCAACAACCAGGAAGAAGAAGCCCGCAAACTGACGAGGGAAATGAAACAAACTCCCGACGTCATGCTCACCCGCATTCTTTTTGAACTGGGGGCAGGAAATAAGCCTGCGGCATTTGCAATCTACGAAGAGTTCCAGCAGCAGGCCTTCGAGGATGAGCGGGTGAAAGCTTTCTACCTTGCTCAGGCAGCTGAGGCGCTTGACCTGAAACAGGAAGCCATCGCCTATTACAAGGCGATCAAAGAAGGCGAGTTATTCCTGCCGGCAACGGTGAGGCAGGCTGAGCTGACGGCAATGCTGGGTGATTTGCAAGGTGCCAGGAGCACACTCTCTGTTCTTCGAAGCTCAACCGACCCTGCCATCGTAGAGCAGTCCTGGCTGCTGGAAGCACGGTTGCTCCAGCAATTTGGTACCAGCAACGATGCATTGAAGTCATTGGACCAGGCAATTGTTGCATTGGACACGTCCATTGCCATTCGATATGCACATGCATTGCTGGCAGCCGAACTGGATCAAATAGACGTCGCAGAATCTGACCTTCGATGGGTTCTGAGTAAACAGCCCGAACATGCCGCCGCTCTCAACGCGCTGGGCTACACCCTGGCGGACAAGACGGACCGCTATGCTGAAGCCGAAGAGTTGATCCGCAGAGCGTATGCACTGCAACCGGATGATGCCTCGATTACCGACAGCATGGGCTGGGTGGCTTTTCGCCAGGGCCGATTGGCGGAGGCTGAGGAATATCTCAGCCTGGCCTGGGGTTTGGATAACAACCCTGAAATTGCCGCCCATCTTGGCGAGGTCTTGTGGCTGCAGGGCAAAAAACCTGAGGCGCGCATGATATGGCGCAAAGGCCAGGGAGTAGATGCAAACAACGCTGCTTTGCTTGAAACCATGCAGCGCCTGGACAGCGAACATTGATAAGGCACACCTTTCCAGCCTGCATCCTGGGCGCTGTATTACTGTCCGGGTGTGCGGCCATGCCGACCCGGACGCAGGAGACCGCAGAAGCCGCTTTGGCCTACCAGGCCCGGTTTGATCAATTGCAGTCTCTTGAACATTGGACGCTGGGCGGGCGCCTGGCCATAAGCGATGGGAAAGAGGGCGGCAGCGGCAATCTTCTGTGGCAAAAAGACGGGCAGGAAACCCAGATGTCATTCCGTGGAACCATGGGAAAGGGTGCCTGGCAACTGCAAGCGGGTCCCGCTGGCGCCCGTATGGAACTGGCAAACGGTGAGACTCACCTCGCCCCTACGATTGCTGCCTTGGTGTTGCAACAGGTGGGTTGGCAGGTTCCCGTAGAGGCCCTGTCATGGTGGGTGAAAGGACTGGCGGATCCGGGCAAATGGGAAAGCCGTCAATTGGACGAAAACGGGCAGCTTGTGAAGCTCAGCCAGTTTGGCTGGGAAGTGGAGTTCGGCAATTATGGCGAGGTAAGTGGTTCCTGGTTGCCGTCAAAGCTGACCGCTCGCCGCGGAAAATACCTGGTAAAAATGGTAGTCAAGACCTGGCACCTGCACGCTGAGGCGGGGTAATTCGTTGGAATCCTCTGCAGTCACCCTGCCTGCTCCGGCGAAGCTCAACTTGTTTCTGCATGTAACGGGGCGGCGTCAGGATGGTTACCACGACATTCAGACTGTTTTCCAACTAATTGATCTGGCAGATGAATTACGCTTTGAATTAATCCAGTCAGTGGAAATTTTTCGAGCGGGCGATGACTACGGTGTAAATGAATCCGATGACCTTGTTTTCAGGGCGGCCAAGCTGCTGCAGATGGTAACCGGCACGCGGCAAGGCGCCCGAATTACAGTGCACAAACACATTCCAGTGGGGGCTGGCCTTGGAGGCGGTAGTTCTGATGCGGCTACGACCTTGTTGGCGCTCAACAGGCTTTGGAACTGCCAGCTGAGTTTGATTAGGCTGGCTCAATTGGGTCTTGAACTGGGCGCTGATGTTCCGGTTTTCATTCATGGCCGGTCGGCGTTTGGCAGTGGAATCGGGGAAAAATTGCATTACGTGAATTTGGGGCAACGGCACTACGTGCTGGTATTTAACCCATACCGGATTTCGACAGCTGAAGTATTCAATCATGCAGCCTTGCCGAGAGGTTCAGTTCCCATTTCACTGAGCGAAGCGCTGGCTGGCGCTGGCAGGAACGATTGTGAAGCTGTCGTAAGTGAGCTTTACCCGGAGTTTGAACAGGCGCTTGCGGAACTCAAAAAATGGGGTAAACCGCGCATGACCGGAACCGGGAGTTGCATTTTCCTGGCAATGCCGGATAAAAAAGCAGCGATCAACGCGGCGCGTGAAATAAAATGCCGATATACTGTGCGCGCCGTGCGCGGGTTGGATGTTTCGCCCGTGCACGAAATGCTGGGCCTGGCACCCGGCACGGGTTGATTGGGTTTTTCGAAGCTGGGGGTTTCACCAAATTGGGACGTCGCCAAGTGGTAAGGCACGGGGTTTTGATCCCCGCATTCGCAGGTTCGAATCCTGCCGTCCCAGCCATTTAGCCGGTGTGTTGCCCGAGGCAGTGTCGGGCTGAAAATACCAAGACCAGGAATTTTGAACCGGGAAAACCCGCTTTTGTCGCATTTTGTATGCTACCGCGGGCCTGACGATGAAACGACCAGGGGAGTAAAGCGTGGCCGCACCATCACTGATGATATTTTCAGGCAATGCAAACCTGGTATTGGCCAACGATATTGCGCACGAACTGAATGTAGCTATGGGCAAGGCGGTAGTTGGTCGGTTCAGCGACGGCGAAGTGATGGTGGAGATCATGGAAAACGTCCGGGGCCGCGACGTCTACCTTGTGCAACCAACTTGTGCCCCGGCTGCCGATAATTTTATGGAACTGCTGGTGATGGTAGATGCGTTAAAGCGGGCATCGGCTTCCCGGGTAACGGCTGTGATGCCATATTTTGGATATGCCCGCCAGGACAGGCGGCCCCGGTCTGCAAGGGTTCCCATCACAGCCAAGGTTGCCGCCAAAATGATCTCGACGGTGGGTACCGACCGTGTAGTCACAGTTGATCTTCACGCAGACCAGATCCAGGGTTTTTTCGATATCCCCGTCGATAATGTTTACGCATCACCCCTGACCCTTGCAGACATCTGGCAACGCCAGTCCCGCTACGACATCATTGTCGTTTCACCCGATGTGGGCGGTGTACTGCGGGCGCGGGCCATTGCAAAACGCCTGGATGCAGACCTGGCCATCATCGACAAGCGTCGACCCCGCGCTAACGTCGCTAACGTGATGAATATCATTGGCGACGTGAGGGACAAGTGTTGCGTCCTGGTTGATGACATGGTGGATACTGCAGGAACGCTTTGTTCTGCTGCTGCGGCGCTAAAAGAAAAAGGCGCCAGCCGCGTGGTTGCGTACTGTGTACACCCCGTTCTGTCGGGTCCTGCAGTGGACAACATCACCCGATCGATGCTGGACGAAGTCGTGGTCACGGACACCATTCCCCTTAGCGAAGCCGCCCGGTCGTGCAGCAAGATTCGTCAGCTGAGTGTTGCCCAGATTCTGGCTGAAACTATTCGCCGCATGGCACAGGGTGAATCCGTCAGTTCACTGTACGTGGACTAAAGTGTCGACTGCCTGTCGACCAAGTCACTTCTAACCTCACACCCCATAGGCTACAATACCCGGCTGTTTTCGGTGCCTGACCTGGTCGCGGGTTTGGCAGTTTTGGCCATTTCTGGCCTGGCCCCGCCCTTTGGCGGTTAATTCAATACGGGGAATATCATGTCAGTTCATCACACTATTGTCGCGGAGTTCCGTGCGGACGTGGGGAAGGGTGCGAGCCGCCGCCTGCGCCGAACCGGAAAGGTACCCGCAATCATTTACGGGGGTCACCGTGATCCGGTGGCGCTTACGCTAAACCACACCGAGCTCTTGCACGCATCCGAAAACGAGTCTTTCTACTCCAGCATTATCGAAATACAGGCAGGTGAAGGCCTGGTGCAGCAGGCGGTTGTGCGCGATATGCACAGGCATCCCGTTAAACCTGTGATCATGCATATTGATTTCATGCGTGTATCTGCGGATGAAGTGCTTACGATCTCTGTCCCGATTCATTTTGTTGGCGCAGAGAATTCACCGGCCGGCAAAACGTCCGGTGTAGTCATTCAGCACCATCTGACGGAAGTGGAAATCGAAGCATTGCCCAAGGACTTGCCAGAGTTCCTGTCTGTCGATCTGTCAGGCATGAAAGTTGGCGATTCTGTCATGTTGTCCCAGATTATCCTGCCTGAGGGGGTAACCATCCCGGCCCTGGTAAGTGGTTTGGAGCATGATGTCGCTGTGGCAAATGCAATTCACGTCAAGGAGTCCCAGGGATCTGATGCAGACGTTGCGGAAGCTGTTGCTGTCCAGACCGTAACTGAAGAGCCGGACACGAGCAAGGAAGGGCGTGATCAGAAAGATACCGGTAAGGATGGTTAAGCGCCGCTATCGGTCTGGCTCGCGGATGTTTCAGTGTCCGGTTTATTCGTAATTGCTGGCCTGGGAAACCCGGGCCCGAGGTATTCTGAAACCCGGCACAATGCCGGGTTTTGGTTTCTGGATGAACTTTCACAACGCCACGGCATCACGCTCCGTGAGCAGAGTCGTTTGAAGTCCGACATTGCCCGAGCTGAGTTGTTTGGGCAGGAATGTTTGCTGCTAAAGCCGAGAACATTCATGAATCACAGTGGGCAAGCGGTTCGGGCTGTTATGGATTACTTTGAAGTTCAGTCGCGCCACCTGCTGGTGGTTTATGACGACCTTGACCTCCCGGTTGGCACAGTCCGCCTCAAGGCCGGCGGCGGGCATGGCGGGCACAATGGCCTCAGAGATATCTTCCAGCACTGGCCCAACCAGGATTTCTTGCGGATCAGAATTGGAATAGGCCACCCCGGTGTTAAGGCTGAAGTGACTGACTATGTCCTCGGAAGACCCACCCCGAGCGAGGAAAAGCAGATCCGTAACGCCATATTGGAAGCGATTACCGTGTTACCGGAAATTCTCGGAGGCCAGTTGGCCCAAGCTATGAAGGCACTGCATACCCAGGAATCTGGGAGTTGAGTCGCCCGGATTTCTTTGTCGCCTGGAACAATTTATTTTAACGATCGTCCTTACTCTTTACCCTTCCTGCCTGGAACTACACCATGGGATTCAAATGCGGAATTGTCGGCCTGCCGAATGTGGGCAAATCAACTTTATTCAACTCGCTGACGCTGGCGGGCATAGCTGCCGAGAACTACCCCTTCTGCACCATTGAGCCCAACGTGGGGGTGGTAGCTGTAAACGACCCGCGACTGCAGATATTGGCCGACATTGTTCTGCCCCAGAAGGTCATTCCGACCACCATGGAATTTGTTGATATCGCAGGCCTGGTGGCAGGCGCGTCAAAAGGAGAGGGACTGGGAAATCAGTTTTTGGGACATATCCGCGAAACTGATGCCATTGCTCACGTTGTGCGGTGTTTTGAAAATGACGATGTCGTCCATGTTTCCGGTCGTGTCAATCCTTTATCGGACATTGCGGTAATAAATACGGAGCTTGCTCTTGCGGACATGGAAACCGTTGGCAGAGCAATTCAGCGGGTCGAAAAGTTAGCGAAGCTAAACCCCAAGGAAGCAAAAACACGGCTGGAAACCCTCGAACGGCTGGCCACAGTCCTGAATGAAGGTTTGGCCACACGGAACATCGATTTAACGCCGGAAGAGCGCTTATCAATAAGGGATCTCCACCTGATAACCATGAAACCGATCATGTACATTGCAAACATTGCCGAAGGAGCTGCGGAGGGCAATCCACTCCTCGACCAGATTCGTCAGGCTGCTGAGGAGGAAGGCGCTGCCGTGATTCCCTTGTGCGCTGCGATAGAAGCGGAAATAGCGCAACTGGATGGCAATGACCGTAAGGAGTTCCTCAAGGAAATGGGGCTGACGGAATCCGGCCTGGACCGGGTAGTCCGAACGGGCTACAAGCTATTGAACCTCCTGACGTTTTTTACAGCAGGGAAAAAGGAAGTGCGCGCCTGGACCGTCAGTTCAGGATCGACCGCGCCCCAGGCAGCAGGCCGAATTCACACCGATTTTGAAAAAGGCTTCATCCGGGCCGAAGTCATAGCGTTTGATGACTTCAAGTCCCTGGGCGGGGAGCAGAAGGCAAAGGAAGCGGGTAAATTGCGCCTGGAGGGCAAAAGCTATGTGGTGAACGAGGGAGATGTCATGCACTTCCGTTTCAATGTTTGATTCCGGAAAACAAGATAAATTTTTTTAAAAAACACTTTGCACATGTTCACTTTTGCGCTATAAGCACTGCAGAATTTCCGGTGAAGGGGGTCTGGGGGCCGCGGGAATGCCACGTGCAAAGAAAAAAGTAACACGCAAGACGAAATCGCCTACTACGGGACGGTCTGCGCAAAATTCTTCGGGTTCGTGGAATATTCGTGAAATAGAGCATGCCGCACCTGCGAAGGAGTCCCAGGCCAAACCCAATCAGCGCAAGAGGGGTTGGCGCGACATTGAAGCCATCAGCGAGCGTGCGCGGCTCAAAAAGATGCTTGCCGACATTTGGCACGAGGATATAGAGATCGACGAAGACATTTTCGGCGGGTCCGGTCATCTTTCTGGCTATTACACCGATCTTGAAGTTGAAGCAGAGATTGAAGTAGATGAAGACGAGGTGGGGGAACCCGAAGAATTTGACGAAAAGGAAAAATAATAAGGATTCACAAAGACATCTCAGCATTGCACGACGAGCGTCGCGATGAAATTGACGCTATCAGCACCAGGTTTTCTCCGTACTCTTCCCCGTTACTAAACCATGTCAGCGCGACCGCGCTGAAAGCACACTTTTTCCCCGGACGTGATTTCTGCTCCCCGGCAGAAAGAGTCTCATCGCACCGGACCCGCCGGGAACCGCAAGAGTTGGAAACTTCTGTCTTGACACTATAGGTTTCGTAAGCGAAAATACGAGGCTTGCTTGAGGTAACTCAAGGTGCTCTGTCGTGGGTCGTTTTTGGGCAGAAAACTCGTAACATTTGGTCGGGGTGGAGCGAAGGTTCAACATTCTTGATGCGAGTTCAAGGTACCGGAGGGGTACTCAAGCGGTCAACGAGGGCAGACTGTAAATCTGCTGGCTATGCCTTCGTAGGTTCGAATCCTACCCCCTCCACCACTTGATGAATTATGCATGGCTGTTGAGCAACGTAGATGTTCATCAGATCGGGTTACTGGAATTGGGTTACTGAAATCGATTGCAATAACCAGGCGGGTGTAGTTCAAGG
>SHZL01000093.1 GCA_009692275.1 Lysobacterales bacterium
TTCCGGCAAGATCCCCGTGCCGGCGGTCGATACGCAAAACCAGGCGCCCTACCCGGTTCACCTGCTGGTTGATTTCGATGCCTCGGCGCAAATCCCCAATCGCAGCGATCAGCGCCAGATGGGGCCGTGGCAGCGCCTGGGCACCTATACCGCCGGAGTAGCCCTGAGCGATGCGGGTATTGCCGGCAACCCCGCGCTCCTGGCTGCAACCAACATGATCATAGCCGCTGGCGGTGGTGAGCGTGACCTGGAGGTCGACGCAGCCATCATGCAGGAAATCAGCGCATCAGATAATCCGGGGCCACTGCTCAATGCATCGCTGAACCGGGATCTGCGGCCCACTCTGTTCCTGGCGCAACTTTCGAATCTCATGGCTGGCAATATTTCCATAGTCCACGGCGTCACTGATTCTTCGCGCACCTTCATGGGCGAGGAAATGGCCGGCGTGAGCGCCATCGAAACTGCCGTTGCGCAAATCGAACACGGACAAGGAGATATCTTCCTGGTCGGCGGCGCATACATTGCCGAACGCGCGGATATGATGCTGCTGATGGAGTTTGGCCAGGCACTGTGGCACGGCGATTATGGCCCGGTCTGGTCACGCCGGGACAGCAGTACAGGAGGCATGATCATGGGCAGCGCCAGCGCGTTCATGGTCCTTGAGTCGCGCCAGCATGCCGCAGCACGGGGTGTTAAGCCCTACGCACGCATCAACACGGTGGTTTCCGACCGGTGTAACCGGCAACCGGGCGCAGCGCGCAAAGTTGCACAAGGATTGTTGCAGCGAGTTTCCGCTCAGCTTCCCGCGGGGCCATTGGCAATTCTGTCAGGATGCTGCGGTGTGCAACCCCAGTTAAGCGAGGAACTCGAATTCCTGCAAGGTCTGGCACAGCGCGGTATCAGCCCGGCAATCCGCGGGGTAGCGACGGTGCTTGGCAGCACCCTGGAAGCGCAATTTCCAGCCAGCGTGGTTTTGGCCTCGCTGGCCATTTCCAAAGGTGCATTTTTTGATCCCTTTGATGATTCCGGGGTAGAGCAGCCTTTTACCGGCAAGGCAGAGCGCGTGCTGATCAGTAATTGGGGTCATTGGCGCGGCGAAAGCCTGGCAGTGATAGACACGCCCGATGTGCCATTGCGCGGGAAGGACTAACCCATGAGCCGGATTTCCAAAGACCATTTGGGACGCCCGATTGTCGTGGTGACCGGAATCGGCGTCATTACCTCGCTGGGACAGGGCAAAGAAGATAACTGGCGCAACCTTACCGCCGGGGCATCCGGGATCACCAGGATATCGCGATTCCCCACGGAAGGACTCAAGACCCAGATTGCCGGCACCATCAACTGGGAGGGAGAGGGTCCCTATTGCGCCCCGGTGCACACGCTGACCCTCGCGAGGAAGTCCGCCAGAGAAGCCATAAGCCAGTCGGGCATTGGTTCAAAGGGGGTTTTTCCCGGCCCCATGTTCATCGCTGTTTCGCCGGCAGAAACCAACTGGGAACAACGCATGGAAATTTATCGATCGGCGGAGGTTCCCGCAACCGGTTACCACCGGCTGATAAAGAATGTGCTGGGTGGTAAATTCCAACGCTACTATGAGCTGTACCAGTTCAGCAGCATTGCGGAACACATCGCAGATGAGTTCGGTACGAGGGGCCAGCCCATTTCATTGACCACCGCTTGCGCTTCCGGCGCAACCTCCATTCAGCTGGGCGTCGAAGCCATACGCCGTGGTGAAACCGATGCTGCTCTTTGTATCGGAACCGATGGTGTTATTTGCGAAGAAACCGTGGTCCGTTTCAATCTGCTGTCTGCTTTGTCCACCCATAACGACGACCCGCAGGGTGCATCCAAGCCCTTCTCCAAGAGCCGCGATGGATTCGTACTGGCGGAGGGATCAGCATCACTGGTGCTGGAGTCCTATGAAGCCGCCAAGGGGCGCGGGGCGAAAATCCTCGGTGTCGTGCGCGGCACCGGTGAGCGCGCCGACACATTTCACCGCACGCGCTCAAAACCGGACGGTTCAGCCATTATCGATACCATCACACGCTCCCTGGCGGATGCGGGTATGCAGCCCGAGGAAATCGACTACATCAATGCGCACGGCACCAGCACTCCGGAAAACGACAAGATGGAGTTCCTGGCGCTGTCCGCTGCCTTGGGCCAACACGTCGAGAGGACTCTCATCAGTTCCAACAAATCCATGATAGGTCATACATTGAGCGCAGCCGGCGCCATTGAGGCGGCGTTTTCACTGCTGACCATCAACGCCGGCGTTGTTCCCCCCACCATCAATTGCATCGAGCAGGACCCGCATATTCTTATGGACGTTGTGCCCAACGTAAAAAGAGTGCAAACGGTCAACGCGGTCATGTCCAATTCATTTGGATTTGGCGGCCAGAACGTCTGCCTGATTTTCTCCGGCGAACCGGCATAGTGGCCACAAAGTGACACAGGCAGCTAACGGAAAAACGGTATTTGTTACGGGGGGCGCCAGGGGCATTGGCAAGGCCATCGTCAGTGCGTTGGCGGCAGACGGTTTTAGTGTTTCGTTCACGTATAGCGCTTCAGCGGATGAAGCAGCGCAATTGCGTGACGAGTTGCAGGCCCGCTACCCGGCACAATCCATAAGTAGCCACCAGGTTGATATGAGCAATCGCGCCCAGGTGGATGAACTTGCCGCCTTGATTGGCGACACCGATTCTTTATATGGGCTGGTGCACAATGCCGGCCGGTCTTACGACACGCTGGCCGCACTGGTTGACCAGGATCGTGCCGAGGCGCTGTTCCAGGTAAATTTCTGGGCACTGACCCGCCTTGCGGGCACTGCAGCAAAACCCCTGATGCGCGCCAGGTCGGGGCGCATCGTGGTCATCGGGTCAATTACCGCCCAGATGGGCGTGCAGGGCAACTCCATATATGCCGCATCAAAAGGCGCAATGATGAGTTACATCAGAACGCTGGCCATCGAACTGGCACGCAAGGGGGTTACGGCCAACGTTATCTCACCGGGATATGTGGATACTGAAATGATGGCCCCTTATGCCGCCTACCGCGACAAGGTTGAAGTGCAGATCCCCCTGCGGCGCTTTGGTCAACCCGAAGAAGTAGGAGCGCTGGCGAGCTTCCTCTTTTCGCCGCTTGCGGGCTACATAACCGGCGCGGTTATTCCGATCGATGGCGGGGTATCCGCCGGTCTGTCGATGCAACGATAGAAGCCCGGTTTTTATTCCCCAGGCAGCAACATTAGTTAGACATATCAGGTATAAACACTATGCGCGCACTCAGAAACTTTGCCGAACGTGATTTAAGGATCGTTGAGATCGATCCCCCTGCACCACCGGCTGATGACGAAATCCAGTTGCGCATTTGCGCCATCGCGCTCAATCACATCGATGTGTGGGGCTGGCGCGGCATGGCATTCGCCAAGCGCGAACTGCCGGTCACCGTTGGTGCGGAAGCATCCGGCGAAATCATTGCGCTCGGCAAGAATGTCAAACACCTCAAAGTGGGCCAGGTCGGGGCACTGTACGGGGCCAATACCTGTGGCAAGTGCAAGCCCTGCCTTGAAGGTCGCGACAATTTTTGCGAAAACGTGGGCGGCGTATTCGGTTTTCATATTGACGGATTTGCCCAGGAAAGGATGAATTTCCCCGCGCGGCTGTTTGTGCCTGCACCCGAAGGACTGGACCCGGTTGCGGTTGCGCTGACGCCGATCACTTACGGCACGGTAGAACACATGCTGTTCGACAATGCCAAACTGCAACCCGGCGAAAGCATTCTCGTTCACGCCGGCGGCAGCGGCATTGGCACAGCCGCGATCCAGATGGCCAAGGCCATTGGCTGCACGGTCTACACCACGGTGGGTACCGATGCCAAGGCGCAGCAGGCGCTGGCTCTTGGAGCCGATCACGCCATCAACTACAAGACCGACCGGTTTGAAGGCCGCCTGCGCAAGCTGACCAAAAAACAGGGTGTCGATGTGGTGTTTGAACACGTGGGCGTTGATACCTGGGAAGGCAGCATGTTTTCCATGAAGATAGGCGGCCGGCTGGTGACTTGCGGCTCCACTTCAGGCATCAAGGCAGAGATCAACCTGTTCCAGCTTTTCCAGCGGCAACTGCGCCTCATCGGCAGCTTCGGCTGCACCTTGCGCAATATTGAAACCTCGCTGCAGAAACTGGCAAGGGGCGAGGTCAAGCCGGTGATTGACCTGGAAATTCCGCTGGACCAGATCAGCCAGGGGCTGGAACGGCTGGAGAACCGCCAGGTGTTCGGCAAGATTGTTGTATCCATGGGCTGATGCTGCACAACGATATCCACCTGTATTTTTCCTACCCTGAACAGATTTCAGACCCGGCACTGTTACACCGTTACGAGTCCTTGCTGTCGGCAGATGAGCGCGCGCGGATGGCCCGATTTCATTTCAGCCGCAACCGCCACCAGTACCTGGTAACGCGCGCACTGGTGCGCGCCAGCCTGTCTGCTTATTGTCCCGTTGACCCCGGCGCCTGGCGCTTCAGCGCCAACCGCTATGGCAAACCCGGGATCAGCCACCCGGACACCGCGCTGCCGCTGCGTTTCAATCTTTCCCACACCCAGGGCCTGACCGTGTGCGCCATCACGCGCGATTACGCCATTGGCGTGGACGTGGAAGACCCGCAAAGATCAACGCAAAGTGGCTTTAGCCACCTGGCCAGTTACTTTTCGGCACGAGAAGTTGAGGACTTGTGTAATTTGCCCGCGGACCAGCAACAACAACGGTTTTTTGACTACTGGACACTGAAGGAATCCTATATCAAGGCGCGCGGTGAGGGTCTTGCCATTCCATTGAGCAAATTCAGTTTTCTGTTCACGCGGAACAAACTGACGGAATTCAGGGTAGAACCCGACTTACAGGACGAAGCGGATTGCTGGCGGTTTTGGCGCATCGCCATTGCCGATCAAGACGGGGCAGATCCATACCGGGCAGATCGATACCGCATTGCACTGGCGATAAAGTCGGAAAACAGTGATCATAAAGTCTCTGCCTTTCATGCAGTACCACTACAAAGCAATGTACCGTTCGCATTAAGTTTTCTATAGTAAGCCCCTGGCAGATCACTGGTATCGCGCTATGAACCATCCCTCCGGTAACACCATTGAAATCAGGGAAGTCACCAACAAAAAGGATCTCAAGACCTTTATCCGTATTCCCTGGGGCATTTACCGGGATGACCCCAATTGGATAGCACCCCTGATGCTCGACCGGAAGGAGGCTTTTTCGGCCAAACACCCCTACTTCAAACACGCCATTTGGCAAGCCTGGGTTGCGTATCGCGATGGCAAACCCGTGGGCCGTATTTCAGCCCAGATCGATGAGCTGCACCAGCAACGTTACAACAACAAGACCGGGTTTTTTGGCCTGATCGAAGCGCCGGATGACCCTGCGGTATTTGCCGCTCTGTTTGCCACTGCCGAGAACTGGCTGCGGGAAAAAGGCATGCGCCAAGTGCTTGGCCCGTTCAATCTTGGCATCAACCAGGAAGTGGGCATTCTGGTCGAGGGCTTTGATACGCCGCCGCGAATCATGAGTTCGCACTCGGCCCGCTATTACGGTGCCGCCATCGAAGCATGCGGTTACCAGCCGGCACAGGATTTACTGGCCTACGAGGCCGACATCAAAGACTACACCGTGCCTGAGACCATGCTGACCCTGGTCCAAAGAAGTGCCGGGCACGTGAAAATCAGGCCATTGGAAAAGAAGAATATGGCCGCAGACTTTGAAGTCATGCGGGATATCTTCAATGATGCCTGGCACAACAACTGGAATTTTGTTCCCTTCACCAGGGAAGAATTCTGGGCCATAGGCAAGGAGTTGCTGATGGTCATACCCAGCAACTTCATCCAGGTAGCGGAAATCGATGGCGAAGCGGCGGCATTCATTGTCCTGTTGCCGGATATCAACGAAGCAGTTGCCGACCTGAACGGGCGCCTGCTTCCATTCGGCTGGGCGAAGCTATTGTGGCGGCTGAAAGTGCGCTTCCCCAAATCCTCCCGTTTGCCCTTGATGGGCGTGCGACAAAAATACCAGAACACCATCTTCGGGCCGGCCATGGCATACCTGTTGATCGAGGCTGGATTCAAGGTCGGCCGGGCCAAAGGACTGGAGCGGGTGGAAATGTCCTGGATACTCGAGAGCAACAAGGGGGTCAGGAACATCATTGAAAAATTTGGCAGCAAAATCACCAAGCGTTACCGCATGTACCAGAAAGCCCTGGACGGATCATGACCTATGGCCAGGCCATTTATCTGATGAAGCTCGGGATAATTCATCCATGCATGATCAGAGCACACCACGTCCTTTACCAAGCCAACCGCTTCGAGCATGCTGATGACCCATCAAGACATGTCGAATAATGTTTTGGAATTTCTCCAGGCGACCTCGATAGACCAAGTCCATTCTTATTTCTCCGATCACACCGCGGCGCTGAACAACAGGTATTCAGGGCCCGGTAAGTTGCCGGGAAAATGCCACGTCTGCCGGACCAATTCCGTGTTCACGTTCGGCGCAGACGCGGATCAGGTGAACTGGCGAGAGTCGTTGGTTTGTGCCGGGTGCGGGCTGATTAACCGCTGGCGCAGCTGTTTCCATCTGTTCGAGCAAATATGTTCTCCCGACAAAAATTCCTCCGTATGCATCACGGAAGCCATAACTCCACTGTACAAGCTGATTCATGGGCGCTACCCGAAGACCAGGGGCAGCGAATTTAATTCGCGGTCTAAGCCTGGCGACTTTTTCCCTCATTCAGATCAACTGATCCAAATGCAGGATGTCACTGCCCTGACCTATGAAAATGCAGCGTTTGAGACGGTGCTAAGTTTCGATGTGCTGGCGCATGTGGCAGATTATCAGCGTGCGTTATCCGAGTTTCACCGAGTGCTCAAACCCAATGGCAAGGTGCTCATCAGTGTCCCTTTCACCTTTCAACAGGAAACCGAAGTTCGGGCTATCGCACAGTCTGATGGGGCCATAAAGCACCTGATGACCCCCCAGTATCACGGTGATCCCCTGTCCGCGGGCGGCGTATTGTGCTTTCAGGTATTTGGAATGGACCTGCTGGCTCAAATGGCTTTGGCAGGATTCGAAGATTCCTACCTCGGTTGTTACTCCACGGAAACCTGGGGATACCTGGGTGCAAATATCCTGTTTGTTGGCCGTAAGCCTGGAACGTAGGCAGGAAGCCGGTTATCCAGCCCGCGCCTTGGTTTGCCGCGCCGGCCCGCAGTGGTAGCCATCGTTATCGCATGTATCAGAAGACCCTGGCCGGGCCGCCCAACTAAGCCACCTAACTACCCCACGCTTTGGGTCGCACCACGTTTTTAACCAGCCCAACTGCCTCGAGCAGGCGGATGACCCACCACGACATGTCGAGTTCCCACGAGCGATGTCCGTGCGATGCGGCTTGTGGATCGGCGTGGTGGTTGTTGTGCCAGCCTTCGCCGTGCGTAAACAGGGCCACCAGCCAGTTGTTGGTGCTCGCATCCTTGGTTGCGTAGTTGCGATAACCGAACATGTGAGCCAGTGAGTTCACCGACCAGGTTCCATGCAGCACGAGCACGGTGCGAACGGCCACGGCCCACACGGCCCAGCTTGCCGCGTAACGCAGTGCTTCACTGGCGCCACCGGCGATGTACCCGACCAGAGCGCCCGCTGCTGTAATCAGCACTGCATGGGCGATAAAGACCAGCAACCACGCATCGTGGCGTTCGAGGCGACGATAGAACGGATCCCGCAACAGGTCGCCCACGTACGGCGCGTAATGAATGGTACGGTCAAAAACCTTGTGGCGGTGCACGACCCAGCCGACGTGGCCCCACATAAAGCTGACCAGCGGCGAATGCGGATCGGCCTGCTGGTCACTGTGGCGGTGATGCATGCGATGGACGGCAACCCAGCGCGCGGGGCTGTCCTGCAGATTGCACATGCCGAGCACCGCCAGCGTATGCCCCAGCCAGGTGGGGCAGGTAAAACCACGGTGGGTCAACAAGCGGTGATAGCCGATCGTAACCCCGAGCATGCCAAAAACGAAATGACCAAGAATGGCCAGCACCAGCCCTGACCAGGTGAACAACCACGTGAATGTCCAGGGAACGAAAGCCAGCAGTAAGACGATGTGTATCAACGTCAGCACAATCGCGGCCGACCAAAGGATTTTCAGGGGTTGCACTTCTATTGGCAACGGCAAACCTTGACTACTGACCTGGGCAACCGGGATTGCGTCAACGGGAGTTGCACCGATACTTGCAGGCCATGGATCTGAAGAAAGTTGAGCTTCGGATTCGTCTTTAAATAGCGATTCTGCCATCCGATGAATGTTTCGCCATTTTCCCTGAATAGTCCAGAAAAAATTGACTGGATACCTGATACATAGCACATATATTTACAACTTGTTGCTTGAAAATCGACGATAATAGCCGCACTACGGAGCCAAGAAGGGCAAGCGGTTAACTCCGCGAGAACACGAGATGTCAGCAACAATGAACACCGGCCGCACAGAACGAATACCGGAACACATGGCGCCCCAGAAAGGCCAGATCCGGCTATTCAAGAACCCGCTACTGGAGAGCCTGAGTAAGATCTCGCCCCTTACGGTGCTGGCAATATATCTGCCGGTCATCGTTTTCTTTGTTTGGCAGAGTTTTGCCGTCGGAATTTCATTCCCTGTCTTCATCGCCGTGTTCTTGTATGGGCTGGTGTCCTGGACCTTGTTTGAATATATTTTTCATCGCTACATATTTCACTTCACGCCGCACGGCGAATTCCAGAAACGCGTGAGTTTTTTGTTTCACGGCGTGCACCACCAGTACCCCAATGACAAGAAACGCCTGGTCATGCCGGTGGCGCTGAGTATCCTCATTGGCGTCGTGTTGTTTGCCCTGACCCGTCCTTTGTATGGCGATTGGACCTGGCCCAATTCGGCCGGATTCGCGGTCGGTTACCTGGCCTATGACATGACGCACTACGGCATCCATCACTTCAAGCCGCCGCCGGTGAAATGGCTCAGGACTTTATGGAAATCCCACCTCGACCACCACTTTCGCGATTCGAGCAAGGGCTACGGGGTGTCATCGCCGTTTTGGGACGTGGTATTCGGTACGCTGAAAGTACAGAAGAGCTGATCGCCTACACGTAAGTCGGCCTCAGACCCGCCGCATGCAAAACTGAATTACATCTATGGTTCCTTTACGGAACTGCTTTGCGCAGCCGGTTAGGTATTTCTCGTAACGGTCATAAACAGTTTGCGATGTCAGTGCAATGGCTTGCTCCCTGGCACTGACCAGGCTTGTAGCCCAGCAGTCCAGAGTGCGGGCATAGTGCAACCGCAAAGACTGAACGTGGTAAACATCAAAGCCCGCTTGCTCCGCCAGTAACTTGATTCTTTCCGGCGAGCAGAGTTGACCGCCGGGAAAGATTTCACGCTTGATAAACCGCGCAAACTTGACGTCCTCCTGGATGGGCTCAATACCCTGGTCCTGCAAGGACTTGAGGGAGGTCATCACGAT
>SHZL01000094.1 GCA_009692275.1 Lysobacterales bacterium
AAGGCGTTGAGATGGTGATGCCGGGCGACAATGTGCAGATGCAGGTGACGTTGATTGCACCGATTGCTATGGAAGAAGGGTTGCGCTTTGCGATACGCGAAGGCGGCCGCACGGTAGGTGCCGGTGTAGTAGCCAAGATCCACGAGTAATTACCCGGTTGCGCCACACGCGCGGCCGAAACAAGAGAAGCGAGCAGACGAAATGGCAGAACAGAGAATCCGCATAAGGTTGAAGGCATTCGATCATCGACTGATTGATCGTTCTGCGGCAGAAATTGTGGAAACCGCAAAGCGCACAGGCGCCCAGGTACTGGGCCCGATACCTCTGCCGACCAAGATTGAGCGGTGCACCATTCTGACCTCTCCGCATGTGAACAAAGATGCGCGCGACCAGTATGAAACCCGGACCCATAAACGATTGATGGATATTGTGGATCCAAATGACAAGACAGTAGACGCGCTGATGAAGTTGGATCTGGCTGCTGGCGTGGATGTACAGATCAAACTGTATTAAGCAATAACAGCATTAGTTGAACATAGGCAAAGCCATGAAGATTGGATTGATAGGGCGAAAGAGAGGCATGACCAGGGTGTTCACCGAGGAAGGTGACAGCATTCCTGTGACCGTCATTGAGGTCAGTCCGAACCGTGTGACCCAGGTGAAGAACCACGAAACCGATGGGTACCGTGCTGTTCAGGTCACCATGGGAACACGACGTGCAAACCTTGTTAACAAGCCCGAGGCAGGGCATTTCAACCGTGCCGGCGTCGCCGCTGGTGAAGGGTTATGGGAACTTCGCATCCCGGAAAGTGAAACTGCCGAAATTGGCTCCGACACTGAGTTTACGGTACAGATGTTTGAAGCAGGGCAAAAAGTAGATGTGACCGGGATCAGCAAAGGTAAGGGTTTTGCTGGCACGATCAAACGGTACAACTTTGCCATGCAGGATGCGACCCACGGCAACTCAGTATCTCACCGTGCTCCGGGTTCAATTGGCCAGAACCAGACTCCAGGTCGAGTTGTGAAAGGTAAGAAAATGGCAGGCCACATGGGTGTTGAGCGTGTCACTGCCCAGAGCCTGGAAGTCGTGCGCGTCGACGTCAAGCGGAACCTCCTCTTAATCAAAGGTTCGGTGCCCGGGGCCGACGGTGGCCAAGTCACCGTGCGCCCGTCAGTAAAGGCACATTAAGGAGATGACGATGCAACTCGCAGTGGCCGGCGGAAAGAACATCAAGGTCTCGGAAGCTACATTTGGCCGTGATTTTTCGGAGGCCTTAGTGCACCAGGTGGTTACGGCTTATCTTGCCGGAGCCCGTGCCGGCACCAAGGCACAGAAAACCCGCGCCGCCGTGTCAGGTGGCGGTAAGAAGCCATTCAAGCAGAAAGGCACTGGGCGCGCACGTGCGGGTACTATCCGCAGCCCGATTTGGCGTGGCGGTGGTAAGACGTTTGCGGCAGTTCCGCGAGACCATTCGCAGAAAGTGAACCGTAAAATGTACCGCGGCGCTGTCCAGGCAATTTTGTCCGAGCTGGTCAGGCAGGATCGCCTGGTTATCGTTGAGTCGTTTGAACTTGCCCAACCAAAGACCAGTGAGCTGGTCGAGAAATTAGCAGGTCTTAATTTTACGGCTGGCCTGGTTATTTCTGATGAGATCGGTGACAACGTGTTCCTCGCATCACGCAATCTCCCTGACGTTTACGTTATGGACGTTGCCGCCATGGACCCTGTCAGCCTGGTCGGCGCGGAGCGAGTAATCATGACCGTTGCGGCGGTTGAAAAGGTCCAGGAGTGGCTGGGATGAATAAGGATCGGCTGTATAAGGTATTGCTGACGCCGCGCGTGACTGAAAAGTCAACCCGCGTTGGCGAAACCGGCAATCAGTACGTTTTCCGCGTTGTAAAGGATGCCAACAAGGCTGAAGTCCGGGACGCCGTGGAAATGCTGTTTGAAGTCAGTGTGGAGTCTGTCCGCATTGTGAACGTAAAAGGAAAGACCAAATCGTTCCGGATGCGCCCGGGAAAGCGCAGTGACTGGAAAAAGGCATATGTTCGCGTTCAGGAAGGTCAGGTTATCGATTTTCTGGGCGGAGAGTCAGCTTAAGGACTAGTAGTCATGGCAATTGTTAAGGCAAAACCCACATCGCCAGGCCGTCGCGGAGTCGTTCAGGTAAAGCATGATCACCTGCATGATGGAGCACCATGGCCTGCGCTGGTAGAAAAGAAGTCAAAAACCGGTGGCCGTAATAACTACGGTCGCATCACCACTCGTCATATTGGCGGTGGGCATAAGCAACACTACCGTGTCATTGACTTCAAGCGCGACAAGGACGGGATCAAGGGCCAGGTCGAGCGAATTGAATATGACCCGAATCGCAGTGCTCACATTGCCCTCGTTTTATATGGTGACGGGGAGCGGCGCTACATCATTGCCCCCAAAGGCATTCGTGCCGGGGACGAAGTTTTCAGTGGCCGCGACGCTGCAATCAAGCCAGGGAACAGCCTGCCATTGAGTAACATACCGGTCGGCTCAGTCGTGCATTGCGTCGAGCTTCTGCCAGGAAAAGGCGCACAGCTGGCACGCAGTGCCGGTGCAGCAGTGCAACTGGTTGCTCGTGAAGGTCAGCACGCTACTTTGCGCCTTCGTTCCGGCGAAATGCGCAAGGTTCACTCACGCTGCAAGGCAACCATCGGGGAAGTGTCCAATTCCGAGCACAACCTGGAGAAGCTAGGCAAAGCGGGTGCGAAACGATGGCGCGGAGTGCGGCCAACCGTGCGTGGTGTGGCCATGAACCCCGTTGACCATCCGCATGGTGGTGGTGAAGGTCGTACTTCAGGTGGTCGTCACCCGGTATCTCCGTGGGGCGTTCCGACAAAGGGTTACAAGACTCGCAAGAACAAGCGTACGAGCAAGTTCATCGTGCGTAAGCGTTCCGGCAAATAATAGGTAAAGCTATGCCACGTTCGATTAAAAAAGGACCGTTCGTTGACCATCACCTGATGAAAAAGGTGACCGAGTCGGTAGCCACTAACAATAAGCGGCCAATCAAGACCTGGTCGCGACGTTCCATGATCCTGCCGGACATGGTTGGCCTGACGATAGCCGTTCATAACGGACGACAGCATGTGCCCATTCTGGTGAATGACCAGATGATAGGTCACAAGCTCGGTGAATTCGCAGCTACCCGGACCTTCAGAGGTCATTCGGGTGACCGCAAGACCAAGGTGTAATGCAACCATGCAAGCAACAGCAATATTACGGAACGCGCGAATTTCACCTCAAAAGGTTCGCCTTGTGGCGGATCAGGTTAGAGGTATGGCAGTGGAAAAGGCAGAGCAATTACTGGCCTTTAGCCCCAAGAAAGCCGCTCACATTGTGAAGAAAGTGCTTCTTTCTGCCGTTGCAAATGCGGAACACAACGACGGCGCGGACATTGACGAACTTAAGGTGGCAGTGATCATGATAGACGAGGGCCCCACGCTGAAGCGCGGGCGCGCTCGTGCCAAGGGACGTGGAACGCGGATTCTCAAGCGCTGCAGCCACATTACGGTGACTGTTGCCGATAGCACAAAGACGGGACAAGCATAATGGGCCATAAGGTAAATCCAATCGGAATCCGGCTGGGAATTTCTAAAGACTGGAATTCAACCTGGTATGCCGAAAAGCGCGATTACGCTGAGCAGCTACTATCCGATCTTGAAGTTCGGAAGTTCTTGCGTAAGAGGTTGGCACACGCGGCTATCAGCAGGATCCAGATTGAGAGACCAGCCAAGTCCGCGCGTATCACCATACACACGGCACGGCCTGGCATCGTAATTGGCAAGAAGGGCGAGGACATAGAAACCTTACGTCGGGAAGTTACGCAGTTGATGAAGGTTCCTACTCACCTGACCGTGGCTGAGATTCGCAAACCGGAGCTTGATGCTCACTTGGTTGCTGAAGGGATTGCACAGCAATTGGAACGCAGAATCATGTTCCGACGTGCCATGAAGCGCGCTGTTGGAAACACCATGAGGCTCGGCGCCCTGGGTATCAAGGTCATGGTTGCCGGCCGCTTGAATGGGGCGGATATCGCCCGCAGCGAGTGGTACCGGGAAGGACGGGTACCTCTGCACACATTCCGGGCGGATGTGGATTATGGCTTTGTCGAGGCCCAGACAACTTACGGCGTATTGGGCGTGAAAGTTTGGATTTACAAAGGCGAAGTGTTCGACCTTTTTGCACTGCACGATGAGAACAAGCGCAACCAGGCGGTTGCGGGCTAGGAGATTGAGTAATGCTGCAACCAAAGCGCACAAAATTCAGAAAGCAGCAAAAGGGTCGTAATCACGGTCTTGCCCAGGTCGGAAATCGGGTTAGCTTCGGTGAATTTGGCCTGAAGGCGGTAACGCGCGGTTTCGTAACTGCGCGACAGATCGAAGCTGCCCGGCGTGCTATTACCCGTCACGTGAAGCGGGGCGGCAAGCTTTGGATCCGGGTATTCCCTGACAAGCCGATAACCAAGAAGCCTGTTGAAGTTCGTATGGGTAAGGGAAAAGGTAACGTTGAATACTGGGTAGCACCAATTCAGCCAGGGCGAGTGATGTATGAGATCCAGGGTGTGACAGAGATTGTAGCCCGTGAGGCCTTTCGTCTCGCGGCAGCAAAACTCGCAGTCAAGACCACCTTTATCAAGAGGTCCGTGCTGTGATGAATGCACAAGATATGAGAGTCAAGAGTGAAGCCGAACTCCGCCAGCAGTTGACAGGGCTGTTGCACGAGCAGTTCAACATGAGAATGCAGAAAGGTAGTGGCCAGATGGTTACACCACATGATTTGCGTCGGGTGCGCCGGGATATCGCACGAGTGCGAACTGTCCTGAATGAGAAATCAAGAGAAGGTAAAGCAGCATGAGCACGACCGAGTCAGTCAAGAGCACCAGGGTGGGGCAGGTTATCAGCAATAAGGCCGATAAGACTGTCACGGTTAAGCTGGAACGTCAGATCAAGCATGAGGTGTATGGCAAATACATCAAGCGCTCGTCCAAAGTTCATGCTCATGACGAAGAGAACAGCTGTTCGGAAGGCGACCTGGTAAGAATTGAGCAATGCAGGCCAATGTCTAAAACCAAAGCCTGGCGTGTAGTGGAAATTGTGAAGCGGGCTCAGTAGTGACTTGGTATTTGATTGAACTCAAGGTATAGGCGAGGACAAAGAAAATGATTCAAATGCAGAGCATGCTGGCAGCCGCAGATAACAGTGGTGCACGTCAGGTTATGTGTATCAAGGTCCTGGGAGGATCCAAGCGTCGTTACGCGAGAATCGGGGATTTGATCAAAGTCACGGTCAAAGACGCCATACCGCGGGGCAAAGTGAAAAAGGGTGAAGTGTATAACGCTGTCGTCGTGCGCACGCGCTCGGGTGTGCGGCGTGGGGATGGTTCCCTCATTCGTTTTGATGGTAATGCTGCCGTGCTGCTGGACAACAAGCACGAACCCATTGGAACACGAATTTTCGGGCCCGTTACACGTGAGTTGCGGTCTGAGAAGTTTATGAAGATTGTCTCACTGGCACCCGAAGTGCTCTGAACTGCGGGATAGTGGTGAAAGGAACTCAAGTATGAAACGTATACATAAAGGTGATGAAGTAATCGTGACGACAGGCCGCAGCAAGAGTCAGCGCGGCCACGTATTGCGCGTGTTGGAGTATGACCGCGTCCTGGTGGAAAACGTCAACATGGTGAAAAAGCACCAGAAGCCAAACCCTGCCAATAATAAGCCAGGGGGGATCGTTGAGAAGGAGTCACCGATTCATGTTTCCAATGTGCAGGTGTACAACGCGGGAACTGGCAAGGCCGACAGGGTGGGATTCAAAACCCTGGATGACGGACGCAAAGTAAGGGTATTTAAGTCCACCGGCGAGGCGATTGATATTTAAAGATCTTGGCGGGAACTCCGGTTATCGGGCAGCACCAGGACCGGTCCCCGCAAAGTTTACAAGTTGGAGCTTTCCCGGGCGCTGAAGCGCTGGACGAAAGCATATAGGGTAAAGAAAATGGCAAGACTTCAGACATATTACAAAGAGACAGTGGTGCCAAAGTTGATGGAGCAGTTGGGCTTCAAAAACGTGATGCAGGTGCCAAGAATTACCAAGATCACGCTGAACATGGGCGTAGGGGAAGCTGTTGCTGACAAGAAAGTCATGGATCGTGCCACTGCAGATCTTGCGCTGATTTCAGGTCAGAAGCCCATTGTGAAACTGGCCAGGAAATCGGTTGCCAGCTTCAAGATTCGTGATGGTTGGCCGGTGGGCTGCAAAGTTACGTTGCGCAGGCAGCAAATGTATGAATTTCTTGATCGACTGGTGAATATTGCCATTCCCCGAATTCGCGACTTTCGCGGCTTGAACTACAAGTCATTCGATGGCAGAGGCAATTACAGCATGGGTGTGAAGGAACAGATCATGTTTCCCGAAATCGACTACGACAAGATCGATGCTATTCGGGGCATGGACATAACAATTACTACGAATGCCAGGAACGATGAGGAAGCAATGGCGCTGTTGCAGGCTTTCAACTTCCCGTTCAGGACGAAGTAGTTCAAGGATTCATCATGGCAAAAACATCAATGATCAATCGCGAAGTACGCCGTACCAAGTTGGTTAAGCGTTACGCGAAAAAGCGTGCTGAACTCAAAGCCACCATTATTGAACCTAACGTGAGTTTCGAAGTGCAGCAGGATGCAATATTTCGCCTGCAGAAGTTACCTCGTGACTCCAGCCCGGTCAGGCACCGTAACCGTTGTTCGATTACCGGGCGTCCGCGTGGTTTTTATCGAAAGTTTGGATTGAGCCGCAACAAGTTGCGCGAAGCTGCCATGCGTGGTGACGTGCCCGGCCTGCGAAAGGCCAGTTGGTAAAGAGGATATAAGAATGAGCATGAGTGATCCAATTTCGGACATGCTGACCCGGATTCGGAATGCCCAGTCCGTGCGTAAGGTTACGGTTTGCATGCCAGCTTCCACGGTCAAGACCGGCATAGCCAAAGTTCTCAAGAGCGAAGGCTACATCGATGACTTCAGGCCAATTGAGCTGGAAGGGAAGCCTGCTTTGGAAATTACATTGAAATACCGAAACGGCCAGGGCGTTATAACCATGTTGCAACGTGTTAGTCGGCCAGGGCTTCGCATATACCGTGGCAAGGATGATTTGCCCAGAATTCTGAATGGCCTTGGAACAGCGGTAGTCAGCACTTCAAAGGGCATCATGACGGATGTATCGGCTCGCGCAGCAGGACAGGGCGGCGAAGTCCTGTGCATCGTCACGTAGGGAGGATGGCATGTCACGAGTAGCAAAAGCTCCAATCACATTACCTTCGGGAATCGAGTTGAAGGTAGTTGGGGGAAAGATCAACATCAAGGGTCCCAAGGGAAATTTGTCGTTGCAGTTGCATCCTGGAATTACATTGGTTCAGGAAAACAGCGAGGTCAGGGTAAAACCAGCCAATGATTCACATATGGCAATGGCCGGAACGTTTCGAGCCTTGATAAACAACCTGGTAACTGGCGTGTCCGTTGGGTTTGAGAAGCGACTTACGTTGGTCGGAGTTGGGTATCGTGCACAGGTTCAAGGCAAAACCCTGAGCCTTGCGCTGGGCTTTTCCCACCCTGTTGAGTATGTGGCTCCCGAAGGAATTACGATCGAAGCTCCTTCTCAGACAGAGGTGATCGTGAAGGGTTGTGACAGACAGCGGGTGGGTCAGGTTGCAGCCGAAATCCGGGCCTTCCGGCCCCCCGAGCCTTACAAAGGCAAGGGCGTGCGCTATTCAGATGAACACGTTGCACGCAAGGAAGCCAAAAAGGCTTAAATTTTAAGTATTGCCACTGGATTATGTGTTCTGGCCAGTTGGGCTGGTTGGAAAACGAACGAGGAAACGGTAATGGATATCAAGAAGGCCGCACGACTGCGGCGGGCACGCAAAGCCCGCGCTCACATTCGACGGCTGGGCAAAGCCAGGCTCACAGTGCATCGCAGTGGCCGGCATATTTATGCCCAGGTAATTAGCGCCGAAGGTGGCAAGGTAATTGCGGCCGCATCTACTCTTCAAAAGGATGTGGGGGAAGGTTTGAAAAGCAAGAGCAATAAGGACGCAGCAGCGGCAGTAGGTAAGGCAATTGCTGAAAAGGCCGTGGCTGCGGGAGTCAAGGATGTGGCATTTGACCGCTCTGGATTCCGTTATCACGGTCGCATCAAGGTATTGGCGGACGCTGCACGCGAAGTTGGATTGGATTTCTGAACCCGGTCGAGCTAGGACCGAGCGAAACAGGTAGAAAACATGGCGAACATGGAAAGAGAAAACAGCGACGGCCTTCTGGAAAAATTGGTGGCAGTCAATCGAGTTGCGAAAGTGGTCAAAGGCGGCCGCATTTTCGGATTCACTGCGCTTAGCGTAGTTGGCGATGGAAATGGCAAGGTTGGGTTTGGCTACGGCAAAGCACGGGAAGTCCCTGTTGCAATCCAGAAGTCAATGGAGAAAGCCCGTCGTAACATGATCAATGTGGACCTGAGAGAAGGCACGCTATGGCACGCGGTGAAGGCACGGCATGCAGGATCACGTATTTATATGCAGCCTGCTTCCGAGGGTACTGGTGTTATTGCCGGTGGCGCCATGCGCGCAGTTCTGGAAACAGTAGGCGTGCACAACGTGCTTGCCAAGAGCGTTGGATCGAATAACCCAATAAACCTGGTCAGGGCCACGTTCAAAGGATTGTTGGCAATGCAGAGTCCAGCGGTAATTGCAGCAAAACGTGGCAAGCCGCTTGATGAAATTATGGCAAACGTGGGTTGACTGTGATGGCCAAGAAAAAAGACAAACAGATTTCCGTGACCCTGACCAAGTCCTCTGCCCATGCCATACCGAGCCATCGTGAATGCGTTCGCGGACTTGGGTTGAAAAAAATGAATCACACAGTCGTACTGGAAGATACTCCCTCCGTGCGCGGTATGGTGAACAAGATCGACTACATGGTACGAGTGGAAGAAGCCTGATAGCCAGGTTGCCGGCACGCCGGGGCGATTCTGCGAACCGATAATAGGAAAGTACACATTATGAAACTGAATACGTTAAGTCCCGCTGAGGGCAGCAAGAAGCCCCGGAAGCGTGTTGGTCGGGGTATAGGCTCAGGCCTCGGAAAAACTGCTGGGCGCGGGCACAAAGGCCAGTCATCAAGGGCGGGTGGTTTTCACAAAGTCGGCTTTGAAGGCGGCCAGATGCCTATGCAAAGACGTTTACCCAAGCGCGGGTTCGCTTCACTGACGAAGCGATACAATGGCGAAATCCGTCTTTACCAAATCCAGGTAATGAAAGCGGATGTGATTGACCTTCAATCATTGAAGGCGGAAGGCGTTGTAGGGCATGAAATCCGTAAGGTCAAAGTCATCAATACCGGAGTACTGGAGCGAGCAGTGACCATCAAAGGCCTGGGCGTAACC
>SHZL01000095.1 GCA_009692275.1 Lysobacterales bacterium
CCACCATCAGCGCCCACACCAGCCAGGCAACCGCGGCAAGAACCGGCTTACTCATGAAACCGGCGGTGCCGCCTCCGACCAGGGAGAACCAGGGCACCCTGAGAGCCTGCAAAGAGCTTTGCGGCATGGCCTTGAGGGCGTATCGCACCAGCGCAGGCACGGGCAGCAACAGCAGCAACCAGGGCCAGGCCAGTATCAAGCCTGACGCAGTAAGCGGCTCATCCATATTTTCTCACCCAGGTTTGAGCCAATTGCCGCAAGCTATTCACATCGCACCGGGGATGCGCTTCGTACGGGCCGCTCGCCAGCGCGGAAAGACTCGCCGCGGCAGCGTCTTGCGGCATCAGGGATTGCAGAAAGTGAACCCATTCCATGCCCTGCAGCCGGACACAGGCGGTGCCTGGAAATGCCCGCAAGGCAATCACCCGAAACAGTTTGTTCATGCGCGCCAGGTATTCGTGCGGGTCAATAGCCGGATCAATTTCCTGGCCAATTTGCTCCAGCGCTGCGAGCCACCGGCCACGACGGCGAACGACCCGCCAGCGCTGGTAGCCATAGCGCAGCGCGAACGCCAGCAGCACGGCTAGCAACAATGACAGCAGCCACCATCCGGGTGCCGGCGGCCACCAGCCGGGCTCGGTGGCAGCGTGAATGTCCCGCAACCGGGAAAGCACATTGGTGTTGCCTGCATCCATGGAAAAGGCTCAGGCCGGACGGCCAACCAGCATGCGCAGTTCGCGGCCAAGCAGATCCACGGGATCATCATCGGTGTGCATGACCATCCAGCCACATTTGTGCCGGTAAAAAAGGTGGCGCGGTTCTTCCTCATGGCGCTGACCCATGGCCATGAACTTTTTGCGGTCGGCGGACAGGCTGGTGTCGATGATGGTCGAAGTGTGACCGTCGCTGATCGGGTAGCGGCCATCCGGCAAGTCGTGTTCCGAGCGATCCAGGACCTGGCATCCAATCACATCGTTGTGCAGCCGCAATCGGGACAAGTGCCGGTTGCAGTCATCGTCGAGGCTGAAAAAATCGCTGATTACTATGATCAGACTGCCTGGCCGCGCAGCATGTCGCACCCGCTCCAGTGCGCGCGACAGTGGCTCTGATTTTCCAGCGTACTGCGATGGCTGTAGCCAGTCCACCAGGCTCTGGATCATCCGCATGGCTCCGCGGCGCCCTCCCGCCGGGCGCAGTTCGCGATGCCGTCCGGGTGCAAACAGGAATCCGCCGATACGGTCGCCACGCCGGACGGCAGACCAGGCCACGGAAGCTGCCAGTTGCCCTGCGGCTACGGATTTGAGCCTGCGGCGAGTACCAAAATACAGGCTGGGACTGGCGTCAAGGACTACCAGTACCGGTCGCTCACGTTCCTCCTGGAAGACTTTGGTATGGGGCCTGCCAGTGCGGGCGGTGACGCGCCAATCCATGTTACGGATGTCATCGCCCGGCTGGTAATTACGTGATTCCACAAAGTCTACGCCGCGGCCGCGGAAACGTGAGCGGTAGGCGCCTGCAAGCGCAGAAGTTGCAGCCTGGCGCATGGGCAGACGCAAACCGTGGCAGCGCGGACGAAGCGCCAGCAATTCGGCTGAGGTGACATGAATTCCATCCCCTCGCTCCAGCGGTTGTTTGTTCGCGGTTGGTACTCCCAACCTCATGGCACGGGAACCTTGTCCAGCAAGCGATCGGTCAACTGGTCGACGGTCATTCCATCGGCCTCGGCTTCGTAGGACAGGAGCACGCGATGGCGCAGGACGTCATGTACCACGGCATGCACATCATCCGGTGATACGTAATCTCGATTCGCCAGCCATGCCCTGGCGCGTGCGCAACGGTCGAGGCCGATGGAAGCACGCGGACTTGCACCGTAGCTCACCATCGAAGCCAGCGCGGGATCCCAGCGTCCCGGCTCCCGGGTAGCCAGCACCAGCTGCACAATGTACTCCTGCAAAGCCGGTGCAAGGTACATGTCCAGCACACCCGCCTGGGCGGAAAACACCTGCTGCTGGGTAACGATGACGGGAGCCTGGACGTGATGGCCCAGTTCATCGCGCGCCTGTTGGCGGGCCAGGTTGAGGATTTTCAATTCGGCTTCTGCGCCTGGATAACCGATGGAAACATGCATCAGGAATCGGTCCAGCTGCGCTTCGGGCAAGGGATAAGTGCCTTCCTGTTCGATCGGGTTCTGGGTTGCCATGACGAGGAAGAGTCGCGGTAAGCGGTAGGTCACCCGACCTACGGTAACCTGGTGCTCACCCATGGCCTCCAGCAGCGCAGATTGCACCTTGGCAGGCGCACGATTCACTTCATCTGCCAGGATCAGGTTGTGGAATATGGGTCCTTGTTGAAATTCGAAGCTGCCTTCTTGCGGGCGGTAAATCTCGGTTCCGGTCAAATCGGCCGGCAGCAGGTCGGGGGTGAACTGGATACGATGAAAATCGCCTTCAATCCGGTCCGCGATCACTTTGATGGCCGTGGTCTTGGCCAGGCCCGGCGCACCCTCCACCAGCAAGTGGCCGTTGCTGAGCAGGGCGATCAACAGGCGCTCCATCAGGCGCTGTTGCCCGATGATCAATTCATTGGCCACCTCGCTCAGCCTGATAAAAGCGGCATGGGCGTCTGCGGTTCCAGCTTCAGGGTTGGAGGCGTTAGCCGTTAAGTCCGGGGTATGGGTCGAACTATGAGCCGAGGTATTTGCTTGATTCATACGAAACCTTTTCAGGTGCACTAATTAACGAAGCAGGGAGTATACAGACTGAAACTGAACAAACAATTCCAGCCTTAGACTACTTTGTGGAAATTTGTTCAAAAAGGTTAGTGTCATTGGTCATGTCGGGTGCAGAAAGCGCTCTTGCATCGCGTGCTTGCTATTTACGAACATTATTGTACGATGAACTTCGTATTTAACTTACCTGACCAAGCCATTGCGGCGCTCTGGAGGACACCATGAAAAAACCGGTAATCATTCTGCTGAGTATCAACGCGCTGTTGCTGGGTGCCTGCGCCAGTCAAAAGCCAGTGCCTGCGCAGCCACAAATTGCCAGCACTGCCCCTGCGGCTGCCACTCAGATGTCGCCCTCGGAAGAATACCGGCGCTACGTTGAGAAACACGCGCAACAAGTGCACGCAGAGCTGCACTGGTATCACATACCAGATGATGATGACGTGGAAAAAACCGATTCCTGAATAAACATCAACCCATTGGACTAAAGTTCCTGTGGGTCTACATCAATAGCCCAGCGGACCTTGCGGCCTTGCGGCAGGGCCTCCAGGGGGCCCAGCCAGGAATCAATCTGCCGGTGCAAGTCGGCGCGCGTATTGCTCTGGAGCAACAGGTACATCCGGTAGCGGCCCGCGACCTTTTCCTTGATGGCAGGCATGGGGCCAAATATCCGCGTCTCTCCGCGCGGAAAAATGTCTGCGGCGGCGGACAGGAATTGTTCCACATCCGCACGAATCAGCGCTTCGCCACGCAACAGCGCCTGGAATGTCAGGGGCGGAAGTTGTGCAAGCCGGCGCTCTTCCAGTTGGCTGATGGCAAATGCTTCATAACCGCCGTTGATCAGCAGGGCCATGGACTCATTTCCCGGATGAAAGGTCTGCAGGATTACTGAACCGGGTTTTTCCGCCCGGCCCGCGCGACCGGAAACCTGTAACAGAGTCTGGCCGAGGCGCTCCAGCGCCCGGAAGTCAGCGCTGTACAAAGCCTGGTCGACATTGACGACTACGACCAAAGTTACATCCGGGAAATGATGCCCCTTGGCCAACATCTGTGTGCCCACGAGTATGCAGGGACCGCCCTGCAACACTTGGTCTGCGCGGTCATTGAAACTGTCTTTCCGGCTGGTGCTGTCGCGGTCAAAACGCAGCACCGGAACATCGGGAAAACGTTCCTGGATCGCCCGTTCCAGCTGTTGGGTACCCTCGCCCGCACCACTCAGGCCATCCGCACGGCAATCAGGGCAAAATTCCGGCACGCGACGCTGGTTGCCACAGTGATGACAACACAAACGGCCGGCACTGCGGTGCCACGTAAGATTTGCGTCACAGCGCTCACAGCTTGCGTGCCATCCGCATTCTTCGCACATCAGCACCGGCGCCCAACCGCGTCGATTGAGAAAAACCATGACCTGCTCCTGTCGGGACAGGGTTTCGGCCATCAATTCAATGGTCCCGCCAGCGAGTCCGTGATGCCGCGAGTTCTGGCTCATGTCCAATACCCGCCAGGTGGGAAGCGCCGCACGGGTGGCTCGCTGGCGCAAACGATGCCAGGTGTAGCGGTCTGACCGCGCGTTGTTCAATGTCTCCAGCGATGGCGTAGCACTGCCCAGCACAACCGGAATATCCAGGTCTGCCGCGCGTTTGACGGCAACATCCCGGGCGGAAAAACGGAAGCCCTCCTGCTGTTTGAAAGAACTGTCGTGCTCTTCGTCGAGGATAATCAAACCGAGGGCCGGCATAGGCGTAAACAGTGCCGAGCGGGTGCCTATGACCAGCCGCGAACGACCCGACCGCGCGGCTTCCCAGGCGTTGAGCCGCTCCCCCTGGCTGATGCGGGAATGAATGACGGCGGGTTCAAGGCCCAGGCGTTGCCGGAAACGGCGCAGCAATTGTGGCGTCAGGCCAATTTCCGGCACCAGCACCAGGCACTGCTTGCCAGCCCGGATCACCGGCTCCAGCAAGTGCAGATACACCTCGGTCTTGCCGCTGCCGGTTACACCATCAAGCAAGTGGCAGTGGAAATGGCCACTCATTCGACTGATTGAGTCGACCACACTGAGCTGCTCTGCGGTCAGCACCGGCCCCGGCGTGATGTGTGGCTCGCCGGTCACCAGGGGCACGGTATGAACCCATCCCTGTTGCAACAAGCGACCCAGGGTTGTCCGCCATCGCAGCCCTTCGAGTGCCAGCCCAATTTCGCTGATCGGTCCATGCGCAAATTTCTGCAGCATGGCGAACTGGGCTCTTACGCGACCCGGGGGTAGCTGCAGTCTCGCCTCACCCGCGCCTGTCAGCGCGAACTGCGTGGGAGCAGCCGGCAACCTGGCATCCGGCTTGCGCAACGCTGGCGGTAGCGCCGTTTGCAGGACCACGCCCGGCGCGTGCTTGTAATATTGCCAGCACCACGCCAGCAGGCTCATCAAGCTGCTGTCGAGCAAGGGTTTTGCTTCGTCCAGAACCGCGAGGATCCGCAACAAACGCTCTGCCGGCATGCTGCTGGGGACATCGCTTTCCACCACGATACCCACCAATTTGCGCCGCCCGAATGGAACCAACACCCGGGCTCCCGCCGGAGCAAACTGGTCGCCGGGTGCCGGTAAATAATCGAATAATTGCGCCAGGGGAACGGGCAGGGCCACCCTGAGTACACGGCTTGCTTTGGGAATATTCATCTGAGCTTGATTCTAACAGCGCCAATGCTTACGGTGCGGCTGCCGATTCCCCTTTCGAGTCGGCCGCAACAATCCGCTATGATAGACATGCCACTACAGTGGTTTGCGGCAACAGAACCAGAAGGTACAACTCAGCCGGCGTATGGCCGAAACTTCGAAGGAGAGCATCATGAGCATGATAAAGGAGTTCCGTGAGTTTGCGATGCGCGGAAACGTAATAGATGTGGCGGTCGGTGTTGTGATCGGCGCGGCGTTCGGCAAGATCGTGTCTTCGTTTGTCAATGACGTGCTCATGCCGCCGCTGGGCGCCGCACTCGGCGGCATGAATTTTACCGGCCTGACGCTAACCCTCAAAGCAGCCAGCGGAGATGTGGCCGCAGTGACTTTGAACTACGGCACGTTCATCCAGACCCTGCTCGACTTCCTCATTATTGCCTTTGCCATTTTCATGGTGATCAAGGCGATGAATTCAGTGAAGAAGAAGCAGGAAACACCTGCCGCACCACCGCAACCATCCGCAGAAGAAGTCCTGCTGACGGAAATCCGGGACTTGCTGAAAAACCGCCCCTGATGCATCTCGCCCTTCGGGGCCCTTAAAAAGAAACTGGCTCCGTGCCCGCGTGGGCAAGGAGCCAGGTCTCTGCACCCGTTTCCGGCACTACCACCGCTCAGCTCATTTGCGGCGCAGCCCTAGTTTAGTTGCGGCGCAGCCTGGTCCTTCGCGTTGAGCTGCGAAAATTTCAGATCAAGCAATTGGATATCGGATTCGAGTTCGACCACGTCACCCACGATGCGGGCGGTTTCGCGCAACAGGAGATCGGGGCCTTCTTTGCTCGCATCTTCTTCGGCTCCGTCTTCAGCCGGCTCTTCGGAAAACTCTTCAACCTCCGCCTCAGCCAGCACATCGTCGCTGTTGACCAGGGGTTCTTCACCCTCGTGCTTGGCCTTGCGCAGATCACTCTTGGCTTTTTCTTCAGCCATTTCCTCGCGTGCCTTGGTTTCCAGCAGCGAAATGCTCTTGCGCTTGGACTGGACGTTGTATTCCGATATGTCAGCCAACAACCAGTTGAATTCCTCGTTGCCGCCCATCCTGGCTGTGTAGCTATCATTCGCAACCGCCGCCAACCGGCTCATGTCGCCCGCAGGTTGGTAACGGGCGGGATCAATGGTGCTCCATGGCAGCGCATGCGGCAGCGAACGCTCGCCATACTCGGCCGGGTCTCCGGCCGACGGGAAGGCAATATCCGGCACCACGCCACGGTTCTGCGTGGAGCCGCCATTAATACGAAAGAACTGAGCCATGGTGATCTTGAGCTCACCCATGCTGGGTGAATCCGCCGGCGCGTAGTCATCCAGGTTGAGCAGGCTTTGCACCGTGCCTTTGCCAAAAGTGGGTTCACCTATGATCAAACCCCGCCCGTAATCCTGGATAGCGGCGGCGAAGATTTCAGAAGCCGAGGCACTGTAGCGATTGACCAGCACCGCCAGCGGCCCTTCCCAGGCCATGCCGGCCTCAACATCCTCTTCCTGTGAAATCCGGCCATTGGCGTTGCGCACCTGCACCACGGGCCCCTGGTCGATGAACAAGCCAGTCAGCGTGGTTGCTTCCAACAGGGAACCGCCACCGTTGTTGCGCAGATCGACCACCAGGCCGGTTACCCCCTGCGCCTTCAGTTCCTCAATCAGGCGCCGCACGTCGCGTGTGCTCGAACGATAATCGGGCGTGTTTTGCACCCTGCCATTGAAGTCCAGGTAAAACACCGGCAGATCGATAACGCCGATTTTCATCATCTTGTCGCTGCCCTCAACCGGCACCTCGATGACACTGCTTTTCGCAGCCTGCTCTTCGAGCTTGACCTCGTCACGGACAATTTCAATGAGTGAGGAAGGACCGCTTACGCTGGCATCCTCGGGCAGAACGTCGAGGCGCACGATCGTACCTTTCGGACCACGTATCAGGTCTACCACGTCATCCACCCGCCACCCAATGACATCAACCATCTTGCCGTCTTGCCCCTGGCCAACAGCGGTGATGCGATCACCTCCTTTCAGGCGGCCATCCAACGCGGCAGGACCACCGGGAACAACACTGGCGATCTTCGTGTATTCAGATTCGCGCCCCAGCAACGCACCAATGCCCTCGAGCGACAACTTCATCGAAATCTCGAAATTCTCGGAACTGCGGGGTGACAGGTAAGAGGTGTGTGGCTCTATCGCCTGTGCAAATGCATTCAGGAAAAACTGGAATACATCGTCCGCCTTCAGTTCATCGATGCGGCGATCGAGATTGGCATACCTCTCATCCAGGGTCTCGATAATGGCCGCTGCATCCTTGTCGGTGAGCTTGAGCCGCAGGTAATCGTTCTTGACGCGCAACCGCCACATTTCATCCAGCTCGGCCACGGATGCCGGCCAGGGCGCATCTTCATGGTCAAACACAAAGTCCTCATCAATGGTGAAGTCCATAGGTTGCTTGAGGACTTCGCGCGAGTAAGCCACCCGCTCACGCACACGATTCACGTATACGTTGAAAATGTCATATGCGGGAATCAGGTCGGAATGGCGCAGTGCATCATCCAGCGAGGTGCGGTAGCGCTCAAACGAAGCAATGTCGGATGCCAGGAAGTAATTCCGGTTTGGATCAAGCAGCTCAATGTACTCATCAAAGATGGTGCTGGAAAACTCATCATCCAGCTGGGTGTCCTTGTAATGCCAGTTGGTCAGGAAGCGCGTTGCCAGATTAGTGGCATAGCGTTGATCCATGCTGGGCTTCAACTCCAGCGATTCGGCTGGTTGCACTGCCGCCCAGGCGGCGGAACTGGCAATTGCCAGGGAAAGAATGATCGCAAAGCGTCTCACGGATATGCCTCCAATTTTTGGCCGGTTAGCGGCCTAAAATCAGCCAAAAAACCGTTCCGGAACCCTTATTTATGCCTGTTTCTGACCGTGAAAACAATCCGGAGTTGCTCTATGCCCGAAATTTGTGCCAAAAAGCGGGTATTTCCAGATTAGCCGGCTAATTCAACCAGGCCGGATGCATGCGCCATCTGGTCTGCATGGTACGAAGAACGCACCAGTGGGCCCGATGCCACGTGGGAGAAACCCATGGCACAGGCTGTGGTACCCAGTTCATCAAATTCCTGCGGCGTCCAGTAGCGCATCACCGGGTGGTGATGGGCAGTTGGTTGCAGGTACTGACCAATAGTGACCAGGTCCACATTGTGGCGGCGTAAATCCTCCAATGTCTGCAGCACCTGCTCGCGCTCTTCACCCAGGCCCAGCATGATCCCGGATTTGGTCGGGATATCCGGGTGGCGTTGCTTGAAGAGAGCCAACAAATCGAGAGACCACTGGTAATCAGCGCCCGGCCGCACATTCCTGTAAAGGTCTTCAACGGTCTCGATATTGTGATTGAACACGTCCGGCGGAGATGCCGCCAACAGGTCCAGCGCTCGTTCCCTGCGGCCTTTACCGCGAAAGTCCGGCACCAGGATTTCCACGCGAATGCCCGGACTGGCAGCCCGCACCGAGCGGATGCACTCGGCAAAATGCCCTGCCCCTCCGTCCCTGAGATCATCGCGGTCAACCGAGGTAATAACCACGTACTTGAGGACCATCTCCCGCACGGTTCTTGCCAGCCGGGCCGGTTCGTTAACATCCGGCGCCTTGGGCCGGCCGTGTGCCACGTCACAAAAGGAACAACGGCGCGTACAGATTTCACCCAGCACCATGAAAGTCGCCGTGCCCTTGGAAAAACATTCATGAATGTTCGGGCAGGAAGCTTCTTCGCACACGGTTACCAGTTCACGTTCACGTAGCCTGGCCTTTAACAGGCCCACCGCATTACCTGCAGGCAGGCGAACGCGAATCCAGTCCGGCTTGCGCAGTCTTGGGGCATCGCCTGCAAAATGTGCCGTGTTGCGCGCCATCTTGTCGGCGCCCAATTGCCTGGAATCGGCAGCGGCCATGATCCGCAATGGGATTTTGTCCTTCTCACTCATCCTTCACCATG
>SHZL01000096.1 GCA_009692275.1 Lysobacterales bacterium
CTCCCACAACCTCAATTTGGAAACCTTGGTCCGATATGAAGACCGCTTTGACGAAATTGTTCTGGAGGCGGCCCAGCTTGCACTGAAGGGAGGCGTGACCACGGTTTTCGATACTTGGGGGCCGCTCGACGCACTTCAGAAAGTGCGCGACGCCATCAACGAAGGGAAGATGCTTGGCAGTCGGATTTTTGTCGGGGGCAACGTGATTGGATCCAACGGGCCATTTACCGGGGGGTTTTTACCTCAGTCTGCCATCGAAAACGTCAGTGAATCCACACGCTCGCGCATTGACGAACGATGGGAGCAGGGTATGGGAAGCGGTCTTCAGTTAATGTCTCCAGAAGAAGTTCGGTTTGCTGTCAGAGAGTACATTGCAAAGGACGTGGACTTTCTGAAGTACATGGGCGATGCCGGAACTTTGATTTACTTCTCGCCACGTGTGCAGAGAGCCATCATTGAGGAGTCCCACCAGGCCGGACTCGTCGTTCAAGCCCACATCACCTCCGCCGAAGAAATGCACGTGGCAGTCGAAGCCGGTTTGGACATCGTCACTCATGGCGAAATGTCGATACCGCCGCACATATACTCGGCTGAGACCATCCGTGAGCTGGTCGAACGGGGTGTTGCGGTATCGTTGCTGCCGTTTACAGAGCGGCGCCTGAAAGCCTTCGAAGAGTATTCAGCGGGTCCGGCCGCGGGTTTCAATTGGGTCCCCGTTTACAAGGCCGCGCAAGCAAACCGCCGCAACATGATCAAGGCCGGCGTCAGGCTACTGCTCTCCACGGACGCTTACATCAAAAACCCTGAATTAATGCCGGAACCACTCCTTCCTTTGGGGGCAGACATCGTTGATCCGGATCGGAAGATCGGCGAGGCGCACTTTAACGCATTGGTGGCCCTCGAAGAGGATGGAATGGACCGGGTGGAAATTTTGAAAGCGGCCACCAGAAACATCGCCCAAGCATACAAGGTGGACGCTGACCTTGGCACACTCGAGGTTGGCAAAATCGCTGATCTGCTGATTCTTGACCGGAACCCACTGGAGAGTGCGCAAAACTACCGGACCATCAACACCGTGATCATGGGCGGCAAGGTTGTCAACCGGGAAACGCTCCCGGTTGCACCGCTGATCAGTAACATCGACACGGCAACTTCTAATTGACACGGCGAAGTGGGCGCAGTTGACATCATGAGCCAGAGGACGGCTTCGAATCGCGCCAAGAAAGCTGACCGTTCAAAATGGCCTGCTCAGATCGGTTCGGTATCCGGCGGGATCAGACACCGGAGAGCGGTTTGGGTGAAACACTTGTCCGTTGTTGGACGTGAGGTTATCGCATTCGCAATATCGCTCGCTGCGGTTCCGGCTTTTGCACAACCTGTTGCTTTCGGGGGTGGAACGGTTGTTGATGGAAAGGGTGTGCGGCCGATCGAGAACGGTGTCGTGGTGGTCAGCGATTCGCAGATTATTTCCGTGGGCAGTGAAGGAGCACGTCTCCGTGCCTGTTGATGCGCACATTGCGGATGTCAGCGGCAAGTCTATTCTTCCTGGTCTTGCTGAAATGCATGTCCATCTGGCTGCCTGACACCGACGGTTACATCCGTTTCTGAATTGGCCTTGGAAACACCGCAAACCCGTAATGTAGCTGGAACTCCGCAGCGTTTCAGAAATGCAATTGCGCTACCAGAGAGCCATTGAACGGGTCGTATGTAGTAAGTGTTCTCTTTTACGAAGATCAGATTGACTGCGTTATTTACTCACAATATTTATACCACTATGTAGGATATAAATCTTCTGAACCAGGTTTTCAAACATAGGATGCAGGTGCGATGAAACTCACAAACTTGTTCTTTGCACTCATGGCTTTGAGTTCGCCGATTACTGCACAGTTGACTATGCTTCACCACATAGAAAACCTGGGCGGCCTGGCCCGCGAACCCATGCTGGTGGAGCACCCTTCAGGTACGCTGTTCCTGGCTGGCTACGGCTCGCAGATAACGGGTACGGACTGGACGGCCCCACCGCTGTTGTGGCGCAGCGATGATGGTGGAAATAGCTGGTTCGCAGTGGATGTAGGTACATCGGAACAGGGAGCGCAGGGTAACTCAGATGTCGATCTGGCCGTGGGGCCCGACGGCACCATCTATTACATCACCATGGGCTTCAACCGGCAGACCGCCAGAGGAACACAAATTTCCATAGGCGTCAGCAGGGACGTCGGACACAGTTGGGTCTGGCATCGCCTGTCCACCACCGAGGGAGATGACCGCCCCTGGGTAGCGGTTTCGCCGGAAAACATCGCTCATGCCGTGTGGAACGATGGCAAGGGCGTGCGCCATTTCACCAGTGAGGACTCGGGTCAGACCTGGCAGGAGCTTGATCGCGTGAATGACAAAGGCGGCGCCAGCCATCTGGCGGTGGGGCCGGGTGGCCTGGTAGCGGTACGGATCGGTCCCGTTTCCGCGTCTGGCCAGAAATTGGATGCAGGTGTGGATGTAGTTGCAGTGAGCCGCGACAGCGGCCGCACCTGGACCAGGCATGAAGCACCCGCCAAACTGCGCTGGTATCCATTCGAAGCGGGCGAACCGGCAGTACCCCGTTGGGTTGAGCCCGTGGCCTGGGGTTCTGACGGCAAGTTGTATTCCTTGTGGAGTGAAGGAAAGTCGATGTGGCTCGGTTGGTCAGATGACTACGGGGTGAGTTGGACAAAACAGACCATATCCACCCAGGCAGGCACGGCATTTTATCCGTTCCTGAAGGCCGGCAGTGCGCGGGACCTGGCCGCAAGCTGGTTCGTAAGTAACAACAGTGAATTGACCGCCCATCTGGCGCTGATACGGCCGGAGGCATCGGCCATTTCAATCAAACTGTCGGATGCGTTCACTCCGCTGTCGTGGGCGGACACAACCGAACAGCGCGCGCCGGATGCTGCCGGGGAATACTTTCCGGTGATATTCCTGAGCAACGGTAATCTGGGCGCGGCCACGCCTATCCAGGATGCTGAAAACCAGCGCTATGGTTTCACCTGGTGGGAGTTCCAGGTCATTCAGTAACGATAGATTCCTGTTCTGATGTCAAGTGCTGGCTCAGTGCGGCACCACCGGCAGAACAAGACGAGAGGGGTATTGCGCCGAATGATGAATCGTATTTGTTGCTTCAAGCCACTCGGTCTCGTTGTAGTTGTCGCCTCCGGTGTTCAGGTTGCGGTCGTGGTTGGGAAACCGGCTGCTGGCGATTTCCAGGCGGATCTGATGTCCGGGCAGAAAAGTGTTTGACGTGACGTTCATATCTACCACGATCTCGTACACCTCACCCGCCTGCATGAATACTTTGCGGTCGAAGCCTTCCCGGTAGCGGGCACGAAGCACGCCTTCATAAACACCCATTGCCCGGCCGTCTGGAAATACGTCTACCAGGGTCAGATCGAAGTCCGTGTCCTTTGCGGTGGAAGAAACATACAGCACCGCTTTCATCGGTCCGGTCACGTCCAAGGCCTCGGTCAACTGTTCCGACGTGTACACCAGCACATCGTTGCGGGTTTCCAATTCACGGCGATCGAACGCTCCGTTCCAGACATCCTCATCGCGGCCCCTCAGGGCAGACAGCGTCGTGTTCGGCACCCCGGGATCATAGACGTAGGTATCTGCAGCGGCGCCACTCGGCGGCACGGTTTTCTGCATCCGGCCATCACCATGGTGGGAGTTGGCGCGGCCGTCGCTGGCCAGGAAGAACTCGCGGTATTGAGTGCCGGGCACTGGCCACTCCTCAGCGCTGCGCCATTCGTTGGCGCCCACGTTGTAGTACTGGACGTGGGGCATGCTGTCCAGCGCCTTTTTGTTGTCATTCAGCCAACGGTCGTACCAACGCAGATAGGTTCCCCAGTAGTCGAAGCGTGCATCACCCACATCCAGATCCCCGATCAGGGTGTGTTCCGAAACCGTTTCCGACACGCAATGGCTGGTGGGTGAGATGATCGCATACTGGTTTTCACGGGAGGTGCGCGAAAGGGCCTTGCTGCGGAAGAAATTGAATTGCACCAGGGTATCGGCCACACCGTAATCCCGCCAACCGTTGATGTGCAGGGCCGGCACGTCGACCTGTGAATCCGCCATCAGGTAGCCCTGTTGCTTCCACCAGGGGTCATCTATTTCCAAAGAAGCCAGCAGAGCCCAGTCATTGGGCGGCGCTTTGAGCACATTGGCGATTTCGGTGATGGGCAAGGTCAGGTATGCGTCATTGAATTTCTTCAGTGTAGCCGGGTCCGCAAAAGCATCAAATCCGTAATATTTTGGCGCTGGATCAAAGAAGTCCACGATCTCCAGGAATTCCTCACGGGACAGCCCGGGCGGCGGCCGGTAGAACACCGTGGAGCCGGCGACTGCAGCCCAGGCGGCCACGGAAATATTGACCACTCCGCCGCGCCGCCAGAACAGAGAATAGCGGTCTCCCACTGAACCTGTAGCCATCGCTGCAGATTGCGGGATAATCGCGGACAGATGCGGGTTCAGTGTTTGCGCCGCCTTGATGGTATTGGCGCCCGGATACGAACAGCCGATCATGCCGACCTTGCCATTGGACCAGGGCTGCGCGGCTATCCAGTTCAGCGCGTCATCGGTATCCTCGACATCGTTGACCGTTGTGAGGTACTGCCCCTCTGATTCGAATTTGCCGCGTTTGTCCTGCACCGCAAAGACAAATCCATGGCTGGCAAAGAACCGGGCACGCGACCAGGGTTCGGCGCGGAATTGTGCTGAATTCTTGTTGTAGGGCGTGTGTTCGAGAATCGTGCCCATTTTCGTGCCGGCATTTACCGGCAGGTAGAGATCCATGGACAGTCGCACGCCATCGCGCATCGGTACGAAATAACTCCGCTCCAGGCGAACCTCGTACGGCCCCATATCGGGATGAACAGGTGTCGCCGCTGCATCATCGTCGCCATGGGCAGAACATGCGATGAGCATCAGGATCGCGATCTTGGTGAAGAGTGTTGTGAGCGATTTCATTCAGATCTCCAGGCCTTGCGGTGCTGGTTTCTGCACAGCGACTGGCGCAAATTCATTGTGTTGGTGCCGGCTTGCTTGCGGCCCGCAAGAGTTCGGCCGTGATCATGGACAGCAGTTCGCTCTTCAGCAGCCAGCGGCCATGAACCATGACACCTTCCAGTTGCCAGAGATTGTTTGTGTCTTCCAGCGGATTGGCGTCAAGCAGTATAAGGTCAGTCTCCTGGCCTGCAGTTACCGTGCCATCAGCGCTCGTCTGACCGAGGTAGACAGACGGCGCCACCGTGGCGGCAAACAACGCGTCGTAAGGTGACAGGCCGGCCTTGACAAAGTGGTCGATTTCGTCGATCACGGTAAATCCCGGAACCAGCGAGGGAAACGTGTCCGTGCCGATCATCAGTGGCGCGCCGGCGTCATGCAAAGCCTTGATGAACTTGTATTGTTGTGGCAGTACCCGCCCAAGCATGGCACGGGATTCGGGTGAAAAAATCTTCTCCAGTGGATTTTCTTCAAGCATGCCCAGCATTTCTGGTGTCAGGTAGACGGCCATGGGGTGTTTGGCCATCTCCGGCAGGGTTTCGAAATCCGCCAGCATCATGTTGACGACCAGCGTGGGTGTATTCCAGGTACCGGCGTGGGCGGTCTGCCGGGCGAGATCGGCCATGCGCTCATCCGACATACTCAGCCAGGAGGCAAAGCGCTGCGGGCTGCGGCCGCCACCAATGGCCAGGACGTCTGGTGAAAGGCCGTCGATATCGTAACCGCGCAGGTGCTCCACGGAAGACTGCCCGTCGGCCAGCACTTCCTCGATACCGACCGTGAACGGTACATGGCCAACTACCCGTATACCCTGTGCCCTGGCTTCCTCGATAACGGCCGCATAGGCTTCGGCGGACAGCGTGTGGTAGACCTTGATGAAATCCCAGCCTTGCTGCGCATATTCCCTGACCCGGGTACGGGCTTCCTCGGCGTTCAATACCTTGACGGAGAAGTCCCAGACCGCATCTTCACCTTCCAGCAGCGGGCTTGTTGTATACAGTCGCGGCCCCAGGACTGCGCCGTCTTTGATGGCCTGACGCAAAGGCAAGTGACCGGGAAAACCTGCCATGTTGCGCAGGGTGGTAACGCCGGAAGCGAGGTACAGCAAGAGTTCGGCTGTAGTCCCCGGAGGTTCAGAGGGCGTAATGTGCGCATGCATATCGGACAGGCCCGGCATCAGGTACTTGCCCCGCCCGTCAATGCGCACGACGTCAGGCGTCAGCGTGATCTTGTCCGCCGGGGCTACGGCTGCAATCCGCCCGCCTCGCACCAGCACCGTCTGGTGGGTGAGCACCACTGGCCCGCTCATGGGTAAAACGTTCACGTCGACAAAGACGTACCACGGTTCTGGTGGTTCAAAGGCATACCCCGGACCTGTGAGGGCCAAAACCACAGCAGCCACCGCCAGTTTTCGGATACATATATTCATACATGTAACTCCAGAACCGTGGCCTAGGGAAACTCTGATTTATTCAGGACTTCCCTAAATGGGTTATCAGTTAAGATCCCAGTTCACCTCGATTCCGATTTGGCGGGGATAGTCTATGGTAAATGCGGGGATGCCTCCTGAAGGAGCCTGAGCAAAGATGGTTGCGTCTTCATTAAACAGGTTCCGCCCGAACAGGAAAAGGCCAACCCTGCCTTTTTGGACGCCAAACCGGGCCCGAAGCAGGTTGCGTGAGCCGCCCTTACCGGCATTTGCGCCGAATTGTCCATACTGTCCATCCAGGTGGTTCAGGGTGATATTGAACAACCCATCCCACGAATCGCTGATGCTCCAGACGTAGTTAGCCGCGGCAGTTAAAGTCCATGCAGGCACAAAAGGAAGCCGTTCACCCGAAACGGCGCCAAGGTAATCCGGTTCGTATGGTGGAAGCAGTGTTGCTGCGACAATGGGCACGACCTTGTCGAATTCGGAACTGTTCCAGTTTGCCGTAATGCTAAAGTCCAAACCCTCCACCGATTCAGGTTGATACATCATGGAAAAATCGATGCCATAGAGTTGTGAGTCACCCACATCATAGGTTGCGTACAACCCGCCTATGGGAAGTTGCTGTGGCGTCCTCTGCCAATCCTGATAATAGATTGCAGAATCGATAAACAAGCGTCCTCCCATCAGAGTGTACTTGGCACCCGCCTCGTAACTGACCAGTTCATCCGTGTCCAGTATCAGCTCACAGGTGCCTTCGATTAATAACAGGTTATGAATGAAGCACACTTGCTGGCTATTGAAAACTCCTGAGCGGAAGCCTTGCGCAATATTCAAATAGTAGTGCGAAGCCTCGGTCGGGAACCAGGAGAGGTTAAAGCGAAATTTCGTGTTATTGAAATTCCGACCATTCGGCGCACCTGCGGCAGCGACCGTATCTCCATCATTGGACTCATGCGAATAACGAACACCGATTAACGGAACCAGTTTTCCATCCATGAAGCCCCACGATGCTTCACCGAAGAATGAATACGTATCACGGTTATCTTTGGTTGTTGTGCTGCTGCTGACAAAGTAAGGCGGAATTTCGGGATCCCAGGTGTAATCTGCGGCGCGTGTAGTATCACCGTTGGTGAAATATCCACCTATCATCCATGAAAGTGGCCCTTCTGATTTGGAAACCAGGCGAGTTTCGTTACTGAAGGTGTGGATTTCGTTGCCGATCAATGAAGTTACTGCAGATAGACCGGGGAGATCGAAATAACTTTTGCCGTCGTTGTTGAATTTAACATCACTAAATGTAGAGACCAGGTCGGCAAAACCAAAACCATAATAACCGATGGTACCCGAAATGATTTCCAGCTTATTGTTCTGATAGTCTGCTGGTCCACCGATTGAAATGGTCTCATTCGGGAAAAGCCCTGAAAGAATATTGTTGGCATCCTGGTTGGCCTTATCATTGGAGTAAAGCAATTTGATCTCCAGGTCTTCAATGGGCTTCCACAACACATGGAACCTGAAATCCGTCAGATTGGCCCCGTTAATATTTTTTTCTCCGTTGAACTGGTCTGCGTAACCACCCAATTTCTCGGCGCTGGCAACCAGCCTGATAGCCAATTGATCTTCAATCACCGGTATGCTCAGGTAGGCATCACCGAAATAGCCATTGTCTGCACTGTCCGCAATAGAAAACCCCGTGTGAACTCCAGCCTGGTAAGCCTGTAAATCGGGCTCGTTTGGAATGTATCTCACCACCCCGCCCATGGCGCCATTGCCATACAGCGTGCTCTGCGGGCCCCGAAGCACTTCAACTCGTTGCATATCGAACAGTCGGCCAAGCGGAGCGGCGGTGTCGCCATCAATGGGCACCTCGCCCAGGTAATAGCCAACCGTGGCGCTACCTGATTCCTGGTAAAGACCGCGAATTTGAAATCGCCGCTGACCCACTGAAAAGGCCAAGCCTTCGGAAGCGCCGGGTATGAAATTGATCATTTCTGACACGTCGCGAATATTGGCCTGCACCAGCAAGTCCTGTGTGAACACCTGAAGGGACTGTGGCACATCAATCAGTTTCTGTTCGCGTTTCTGAGCAGTCACGATGATCTCTTCCAGAGCAGCCACTTCATTTGCATCCATCGGCTCAACCTGAGCCAGGGCATCTGGCATGGCGAGCAAGGCGATTGGAACAAGTAGCCCGATGGTCAATTGGAGTATGCGCATGGTCTGATTCCTTGCAGGTTGAAGATAACTGATGTTATGACAGTGTTAAGATTGTAAACATTGAATTCCGACGAATAATCAATGCAATCGGAAGAATACTATCTCAATACAGTGTTTATAATCCTCGAGGACGGTTATTGTGGAAGCAGTCCATACGATTTTTGATGGGCAGCATATGAGGCAGGCCTGTTGGACAGACCCACAAAACTACAGAATCAAAGGCGGTCACTGGACCACTACGTCGTCCAGGTCCACGACCTGCAAAAGGCTGGCGGGACTTATGAGCGCCTGGGTTTCCAGGTCATGCCGCGCATGCAGCACGTCGAGATTGGCAGCGCCAACCGGGTGATCCAGTTTGGCTCTACCTACCTTGAGCTCATCGGTGAGCTGGAGAACGCAGTGCCTTTGGTTCGGGCCAACCTGGCGGATCGCTTCGACTGCGGTGAAGGCCTGACCATGGTCAGCCTGAACTCTTCGGGCCTGGAAGCCGACCACGGACGAGTGCAAGCCCGCAAGCTTGATCCAGCACCCATCATCAGTGCGCGCAGAAAGGTCACGATGCCGGATGGGCGGGTGGATGAAACCGACAGCCGGTGTTTTTACATCTGGCGCCCGGAACGGCGCTACCTTTCCTTGTTTCTCTCGCAGCACTACAAACCCGGGGTCATTTGGACCCATGAGTTTCAACAGCACCCCAATACCGCCCTTGAAACT
>SHZL01000097.1 GCA_009692275.1 Lysobacterales bacterium
GCAGGGGAATACCAGCGGCCGGTTCGGGCGTCGCGGCCTCATCTGCGTGCACGGCCTGAACGTGCAGTGCAGCAATGAGAAAAGTGCAAAACGTGAACAGTCGCAGCATGGCTAACTCCCAGGATCACAGATGGTGCCACCGCAAGGGAAAAATTAGTAGTACCTTCCACTGCGCCCGGACATTCGGGTAGCATTTGACCGAATGATCAATCCAAGCCAATGAACCCACTCACCGCCCGACAAAGCTTTGAACAGGCCATGCGCCTGTTGCACGCGGATGATGCCGGTGCGGCGGCTGAAGTGTGTCGTGCGGCCCTCGCGGCAGCCCCGGACGATGCGGACTTGCTGGTCTTGCTGGGCGTAGCGCTGTTGAGCAGCAGGCTGCCCGCTGAAGCGGCCAAACCGCTGTTGCGCGCAGTCACTCTGGCGCCACACTTTTCGCGTGCACGCGAGAACCTGGGGCAGGCACTGATCCTGCTCGGCCGGCTGGACGAGGCGGTAGAACAGCTGCAGCAGGCGGCCCAACTGGAGCCGCAAGCGGAGTCGGTGCGCCTGAAACTGGCGCATGCGCTGGCGGCAGGGGGCAAAGCGGAGGAAGCCGATGCCGTGTTTGAGCAAGCGTTCGGGCTGGCCCCGGACCGGGGTCAATTGGCCGTGGCCGGTGAACATCTGCGTGCGGGGCGTGCGCGTGAGTGTGAACACATCTGCCGCGAACTCATGGCGAAGAATGCGGATGACGTCAATGCCATGCGCCTGCTGGCCAAGGTGGCTGGCGAGGCCGGACGCTGGGGCGAAGCCGGGCGTTTACTGGAACGGGTGCTGGAGCTTGCGCCGGACTTTGACGATGCACGGCTTGATCTTGCCCAGGTGTTCAAACAGCAAGACCGCATGGAGGAAGCCGTAGCCTGCACCGCAGCCGCCATTGCCCGCAGTCCCCGCAATGCGCACGCGCACTACCTGCACGCGAGCATGCTGGCCGTTGCGGCGCAGCATGAGGAAGCACTGGCGGCGTATCAACACGCGCTGCAAGTGCGTGCCTATCACCCGGCGGCCTACGTCGGCATGGGGCATTTGCTCAAGACACTCGGTCGACAGGAAGAAGGCATTGCCGCGTACCGGGCAGCGATCGCGCAGCGGCCCAATTTCGGCGAGGTGTACTGGAGCCTCGCAAATCTCAAAACGTTTCGCTTCAGCACTGAAGAAGTCGCCGACATGGAGCGACGCCTGGCCGCAGAGTCGCTGGACCAAGACGCGCGGGTACATTTCATGTTTACCCTGGGCAAAGCCTGCGAGGACCTGCATGAGTTCGAGCCTGCGTTTGCCTGGTACGCAGACGCGTGTTCCATCCAGCGTATGCGCATCGCCTATGATCCGGTGGATACCGAGGTAGTAAACCAGAACATCCGCAACGTGTTCAGCGCGGCATTCATTGCTGAACGTGTCGGCCAGGGCTGTCCCGACCCCGCGCCGATTTTCATTGTCGGGCTGCCGCGCTCGGGCTCAACCTTGCTCGAACAGATACTGGCTAGCCACAGTGCGGTTGAAGGGACCGCAGAGCTGCCTGCCGTGGGGCGCGTGATCAGTAGCCTCGCCAGGCGTTTTCCGGGCCAGTCCTACCCCGAGGCCGTGCCGCTGCTGGATGCCAGTGGCCTGCGCGAACTGGGCGAGATGTACCTGCAAAAGACGCTCCGGCACCGCACCGGCATGCCCCGCTTCACTGACAAAATGCCCAACAATTTTGCCAGCATTGGCCTGATTCACCTGATGTTGCCGAACGCCACGATCATCGATGCTCGGCGCCATCCGCTGGACAGTTGTTTCGGCAGTTTCAAACAGCATTTTGCTCATGGCCAAACCTTCAGCTATGACTTGATGGAAATCGGTGAGTTTTATCTTGAATACCGCAAGATGATGCGTCACTGGCGGCAGCTGCTGCCCGGGCGGGTGCTGGAAGTGCGCTATGAGGATATGGTGCGCAACCAGGAAGCTGAAACCCGGCGCTTGCTGGACCATTGCGGATTGCCGTGGGAAGACGCTTGTCTGCATTTTTACCAGACCGAACGCGCGGTACGGACCGCGAGTTCAGAACAGGTGCGCCAGCCCATGTACGATTCTTCGGTCAACCACTGGCGCAATTTCCGCAGCCAGCTCGCACCCCTGATCGAGGTGCTCGGTGATGAACTGGACGGGTGGGATGACTAAGGTTGCCGGTTACCTGAAGTAATACCTCACGTCGAAGCCCAGGGTGCGTGGCTGGTTGGTGCGGATATTTTCCCGTCCCCAGAACAAATCGGCGTTGGTACGATACAAATTGACCGCTCGTTCGTCAAAGACATTGTCGAGATACAGGGAAATCTCCCAGTTGTCGCTGCTGAATCCGGAGCGCAAATCCCAGGTTGAGTAAGCCGGCTGCTTCACGCGGCCGCCATAACCTGTTCCATCCGGGTCGCCATCGTTGTCGACCAGGCGATTATAGGAATAGCCGGTGTGGCCAAATTGCACACGGGCATAGGCATCCCAGCCGCCCAGCGAGTCGACTCTCCAGTCGTACTCCGCGAACGCAGAAAGGTTGAACCTTGAAGCGAGGGGTAGCGCGGTTCCGCCAGGAATGTCCAGGGCGAGGCGGTCAGGATCACGTTCGTCAAACACTTCGATGTCATCCTTGATTTCTGCCTTGAACAGGTAGGTGGTGACTACTCCGAGTTCCCATCCCTCGGCCGGCAATACGCTGAACTCAATGTCCGTGCCGTTGACAATGGCATCGCCTACGTTGGCAATGACGGTCTGGAAAGGCTCACCATAGGCAAAGCTGGGGTCGGTCAACTCCAGTTGCATATCGTTCCAGACCTGGTGATAGGCAGTAATGTTGAATTGCAGGCTCCCGTCCAGCCACTGGCTTTTGTAGCCTGCTTCATAGTTGTCCAGCAGGTCCGGCTGGTACGTAACGGGCAAGGTCGGGTTGCCGCGGGCGCGATTGATGCCGCCGGTGCGAAAGCCCTGTGAAAAAAGGCCATAGAGCATGTTTTTGTCTTCAAAGAAATATTGAAAGCCGATCTTGGGCAAAATTCCGTTGTCTTTGCCGGAAGGCGTTGCGACACGGGTTACCGGTGAAGTAGACGGCGTGCGCTCTGTATAGTAGCGCTTGATGTCGGCGGTATACCAGCGTGCACCCACCAGCAGCTTCCACTGCTCGCTGAGGCTGATCGTGGACTCACCGAAAACGGCCGCGTCTTTGCGCTTGCTTTTTTCGGACGAGGCCCAGCGAATATCTGTAGGATCAAGTTCCCCAAAAAGTGCGTTGTAGGCGGCCCAGGCTTCGGTCAGCTGGAAGTCGTCGATGTGTGACCCGTAGACCCAGTGCTGCTTGACTTCCTGGTAGAAAAATCCCGCCGTCCAGTCCCACCGTCCGGCGCTGCCCGTCAGGCGCGTCTCGTGGTCAAAACGCTGATCCTTCTGGTTGTTGGTGAGAAACCCCGAAGGGTCCCCGTCATCCACGTCATAACCAACGCCGTTCAACCCGCAGGCGGTGGCGAAATCATAGGTGTTGTAGGCGGCGTACGCCGGGTCGGCACCACAGGTGTGACGTCCATAAAGACCCAGCACAGAGTGGTAATAGGCTATTTCGCTGGTCCCGTCGAAAAAATAGGCGGTATCACGTTCAAAGTAGGAGGTTGAGGAATTTACCTGGGCAAAACCAAGGTCGCCATCGATGGTGAACTGGAAGTTGCTCCACTCGTCATCCCAGAACTCCTCGTAAAACTTGATGGTCTGCAGGTCACCGGTGCTTGGGTCATAGTCGTTGTAGCCATTGATCCGCGAGTTGCTGTAATTGTAGATGCCGGTAAGCGCCCAGGCATCGTTGACTAACCACTTGATCGAGGCACGTCCACCAGCCCAGTCGGAACTGTTGATATCTTTTTTGAGGATATCCTCATTGGTCTTGGTACCCCTGATGCGTTCACCGGTGTCGGCATCAATCCGGCCAGGGCTATTACCGAGCACGTTGTCGATGTAGCCCGCATCCGTGGCGCCGAAACCGACCAGCCTGATGGCGACGGTGTCCGGCACCAACACCAGGTTGACCATGGCATCCGCATCCCAGCCGGTGCCACCTTTATGGATGGTGTGTAAACCGCCATTGGCGTTGGCGGAGAATCCCGACGGATCCGGCTTGGCGGTGATGTAGCGTACCGTTCCCGACTGGGAACTGGCGCCATACAACGTGCCTTGCGGGCCAGCCAGGGTCTCGATGCGTTCCAAATCGATCGGGCGCACTTCCGGCGATTGGGCTCCGGTCGTAAGCGGTTGCTCGTCGAGGTAAATCGCGGCGGACGAGTCGGCAATAAATGGTCGGGCTGAATCGGCCAAACCACGGAAAATGATCTTGTTGAGGCCGGATGCTCCACCGACTACCGTCATGGCCGGCACGAATTTGGCGACATCCTTGAGACTCTTGATGCCCTGCTTGGTGATGTCTTCGGAACTGAAGGCCTGGATCGACTGCGGAATGTCCTGGATGTTTTCATTGCGCTTGCGCGCCGTGACGATGACTTCCTCCAGCCGCGCGTTTTCTTCTTCGTCCTGATCCTGAGCAAAGCTGACAGTGGACATTCCGGGTGTCAGGCCTGCCGCTATGGCGCTGAACATGGCGCTGCGTTTCCAGTTGCTGCCGCCAGTCTTCGATTCAATGGAATGCACTTTAAGCTCCGGTGATTATTCGTATTTTGTTGAATGGCTTGAAGATTATTATTGCTTGCGCAAGGAGTATAGCAGCATTTTCTGAGGCCATGAAATGCACCCCAACATGGGGTGGGATAAGGTTACGCGCTACAGCCGGATTCAATTGACCCGGCGGGTGTAGCCCTTCCAGTAGGGCTCCCGCAATTTGAATTTCTGCAGTTTGCCCGTTGCCGTGCGGGCCAATTCGGTGCGGAATTCGACGTGCTTGGGGCATTTGTAGCCGGCCAGTTTTGTCCCGGTATAGGCCATTACTGCATCTTCGGTGAGCGCGCAGCCGGGCTTTTTTACCACCAATGCCAGCACCAGTTCGCCCCACTTTTCGTCGGGGATGCCGATGACCGCTACTTCCGCCACGTCCGGATGCGAAAAGATTGCGCCCTCCACTTCTATGGAGCTGACGTTTTCGCCGCCGCTGATGATGACGTCCTTCTTGCGGTCGGCGATGATCAGCGTGTGATTCTCACCAATGCTTCCGCCATCCCCGGTATGGAACCAGCCATCGATTATAGCTGCGTCGGTCTCTTCGGGCTGGCTCCAGTAGCCTTCCATGATGACGTTGCTGCGGGCCAGTATCTCGCCCTGTTCATCAACACGGATTTCAACCCCAAGCGCCGGCCCGCCGGCTGCGCCCAGTTGCATCGCGCGCTCAGCCGGTACCAGATGATCGAGTTCCGGACGAGGCCGGTTGATGGTAAGCAGAGGTGCCGTTTCAGTCAGCCCGTAAAGCTGGTTGAACTGCCAGCCGAGCTCGGCTTCCACCCGCTCTATGGTGCGCGTCGGAGGGGGTGCGCCGGCAACGGCAATCCGCACGCGCCCGCGCCCGGGAATTTCACCCTGCCACTGTTCCGCGGCATCAAGCACCATGTTCACCGCGGCAGGTGCGCCGCATAACAGCGTTACCCCGTGCTGCTCAATGCGACGCAGGATTTCGGCGCCATCCACCTTGCGCAAAATGATGTGCTTGCAACCCATGGCGGTCACTGCGTAGACCATACCCCAGCCATTGCAATGGAATTGTGGCAGCGTATGCAGGTACACGTCCCGGTCGTTGACACCCATGTGCCATCCAAAGGTAGCGGCGTTCAGCCACAGGTTGCGATGGGTAAGCTGCACGCCCTTGGGCCGCGCCGTGGTACCACTGGTGTAGTTGATGGTGGCCGTGGCATCCTCGTCGGGAGTCCAGGCTTGCGGCTCCACGCCAAAGCGATACAGTTCCTCATCCGACTGCGCGCCCATCACGAAACGGTGTTTGGCGGTGACTTGCCGCAACGGTTCATCCAGGTCAGGATCGACCAGCAGCACTTCGGCCCCGCAGTGCTTGACGATGTAGGACACTTCATCGGCCACCAGCCGGAAATTGATGGGCGCGAGAATGCGCCCGGAACCGCTGACCCCAAAAAAACTGGTCAACAGGCGGGCGGAATTCTGGCTGACGACGGCTACCCGTGCACCTTGTGCAATGCCCAGTGCATCCAGGCCGGCGGCCTGCGCCCGTGCGGTTGCGGCCATCGCACGGTAGGTTTTTGTTCCCCAGGACGCCGCCGGCTGATCGGCCTCATCTACAAACGCAATACGCTCGGGATAGACCTGCTCTGCCCTGCGCAGGTAGTCAATAATCGTCAAGGGCACCTTCATGTTCTAACTCTCTTGCTGATCCGGGAAGCGCAATGATACGACATCCCCATGCCGGCCCGGCAAAGGTGCACAAACGCACAAAATTGGTTATACTCGCCGAAAGTTAGAATCAGCTTCGGGTAAGAGTCAACACACCTGGCCCGGAGTCCAGTCATCAGAACGGATCGAAGACTTTCCCATGGACGGAGAAGCGAACACCAGCACGGCTGAGTGTCGCTCTGAATTTTCGTAAGTGCAGGGGCCAAAGGCAATCATCCGTTCACTCCTGAACGGATGATAAAAAGGGGAAGGGATATGATGTGTTACTCGCACACCCGGCAGCGGGGTTTTACTGCCATCGAGGCGATCATTGCGGCCAGCGCAGTCGCGGTACTGGTCGTGTTTGCGATTCCAACGCTGGGCCATCGCACGGCAAGGTCGGAAGTCAATACGGCCGTGGAAATTCTTCAGTCAGCCATCGTCAATGCCCGTCAAACCGCACGCATCTACCAGACCGACGTGGTACTGAGCGTACAAGTCGGCCTTGACGATTCCAGCACTTTGTCCTACCTGGTAAGTCCTCCGCAGCAGTCTGAACAAAGTATCGATTTCCAGGCAAAAAATTACCCGATACCAACGGGTGTTCGGCTTACCGCTGACCGCGACATCATTCGGTTAAACGCCAGCGGCATGGTCGTGCCACCTGCACAACTGGTGCTGGTTTCAACTACCGATGAAAACGTCAGGGAACAGATCCTGCTTGAGTAGGTTTATTTGTTCTGGCTTGTTTTGGGGCTTATTTTGGGGTTTGTTTTGGGACTTTATGGCCAATGTGCCGCTCGCCGCGTGCCGCTGCGAGTTTTATTTGCCTGGCTCGCTCCAGCAGGCCCTGGCGCTTCTGCGCGGTAATCCGGTGATGGCAACGCGGGCAGGACACGTGCAGTTCAAATAGCGGTGATTGTCTGTCCTCCGCGGTCAGGGGCATGCGGCAAGCCGGGCAAACATCAAAGTCACCTTCTTCCAGCTCGTGATTGACCGTGACGCGGTTGTCGAACACAAAACAATCCCCTTGCCACAAGCTGTCTCTCTGGTCCACGGTTTCAAGATAATTGAGAATGCCGCCATCGAGGTGGTACACATTCTTGAAACCCAGATCCAGCAAATAAGACGTGGCCTTTTCGCAGCGGATTCCGCCGGTACAGAACATGGCCACGTGTTGATCTTTCTCCGGGTCGAGGTGGCTGGCAGCCCATGCGGGGAAATCACGAAAGGACACGGTATTGGGGTCTTCTGCCCCTTTGAAGGTGCCGAGGCCATACTCATAGTGGTTGCGGGTGTCGATCAGCCGGACATCGGCGCGCGTAATCAGGGCATTCCAGTCCTGCGGCGCAACGTACTCACCGACCCGGCTTGCAGGATCCACGCCTTCTACCCCGAGGCTGACGATTTCCTTTTTCAGGCGCACCCGCATACGGTAGAACGGCTGCTCGTCGCCCCAGGATTCTTTGTAGTGCAGGCTCCGCAGCCGCTCATCTTCGCCCAGGAAATCAAACAGGCGGCGCACCTGTTGCGCTGTCCCGCTGATGGTTCCGTTGATGCCCTCGGCGGCCAGCAGGATGGTGCCCATCAGCCCGATCTGCTCGCACCGGTGCAGTAAGGGCGCACGCAATTCCCGGTAATCAGGCAAGGATACAAAGCGGTAAAAAGCTGCGACCAGGAACGGGTGTGTGCTGGTCTGGTCCTGTGCCTGTTCCCCGCCTGTTGTCATGCCGCTGCCGCTACCGGGTACTTATACGCGGATCAGCTATTGGCCAGCATCCATTTGCGCAAGCGGTTGGAGTCACCGTATGGGGTGAGCTTGCCATCGGAATGAAGCAGCACGATGGAAACAGTTTCCCCGTCGATGATGGCGCGCATCACCAGGCAACGCCCGGCTTCGCTGATATAGCCGGTCTTGCTCAGGGCAATATCCCAGCTCGCGTTCTTCATCAGGCGGTTGGTGTTGTTGTAGACCAGTTCGCCTTTTCTGGGGTATGGCCGAACGGCCATCCGGCGGGTGGTGCTCGCTTTGCGGATCAGCGGGTAGCCGTAGGCTGCGGCGACCATCTTACCGAGGTCGCTGGCGGTTGAGGTATTGGCCGGCTTGAGGCCCGCCGGATCGACAAAATGGGAATCGGTCATCTTGAGTTCCGCTGCTTTCTTGTTCATCGCTGGTATGAACTTGGCCAATCCACCGGGATAGTTCCTTCCCAATGCATAGGCTGCGCGGTTCTCAGACGACATGATGGCAATCAGTATCATTTCGCGGCGGCTCAGGGTGGCCCCATAGCCCAGGCGCGAACCGGTATTTTTTTCAGTGTCCCTGTCGGCCTTGGTCACCGTAATTTTTTCGTCGAGGTCCTGGCCCGCATCGAGCACCACCATCACGGTCATCAGCTTGGTAAGCGAAGCGATGGAGCGCACGGCATTGACGTCCTTGCCGTAGATCACATTGCCCTTGGCATCCAACACCAGGGCCGAAGCAGAATGCAGCTTGGGATCGCCCTTGATATGAGTAAAGTGGGAAGCTTGCACCCCGGTTGCCAGGGTGCAACTGAACACAGCCGCCAACAACACTGCTTTCGCGCGCTTGTTTTGCATGGGTCCTCTCCAGCTTATTTAGTGGTGCCTTATGTATGGCCCTGTTTGGGGAGTATTCTGCACCAAGTGCGGTAGTGTTCACCAGTGCTGCGTTATCATTGGGGAAGAAAGAGGAAGGAGGTTCTCATGGCCGGAGGTTGGGCAAAGGACGGTGCGGTACAGGATCAGATCGACGCCAGTGTCGAAGACGCGGTGCTGCGTGCACGCAGCCGCTTGCCGCACGGTGAAAGTCGCACGCATTGCGAAGAGTGTGACATTGCCATTCCGGAAGCTCGACGCAAAGCAGTTCCGGGAGTGCGGCTATGCATCACCTGCCAGGCAGCGCACGACGCAGAACAAGAGAACAACAGCGGCTATAACCGG